>JAJCXS010000114.1 GCA_029263335.1 Acidobacteriota bacterium
CCCTGCGCTTCGAAGTGGTTCCCGGCCTCGGTGAAGTCGGCAACGCTCGACTCCGTGAGCCGGGCAGCCATACGTGCCCCAAACTCGGAGTGAGTGTTGATGCCCGTACCGACGGCCGTGCCGCCTTGGGCGAGTTCTCCGAGTCGGCCCAGACAGTCGCGCAGGCGATCGATGCCCAATTCCACCTGCCGGGCATATCCAGAGAACTCCTGTCCAAGCCGAATAGGAGTCGCGTCCTGCAGGTGCGTCCGACCGATCTTGATATGCGGGTCGAACTCCTCGGCCTTCTGCTGCAGCGTCCCATGCAGTCTGCCGAGGGCGGGCATCAGGTCCTCAACGATCGCTTCCGCCGCGGCCACATGGACCGCCGTCGGAATCACGTCGTTCGAGGATTGGCCACGATTCACGTGATCGTTGGGGTGCACGAGTTTGCTGCCGACCTCGCCGCCGAGCAGCTGCGTGGCACGGTTGGCAATCACCTCGTTGGCATTCATGTTGGTCGAGGTACCCGAGCCAGTTTGGTAGATGTCGATGACGAACTGGGCATCGAGGTGGCCCTCGATCACCTCACCAGCGGCCTTGCGTATCGCTTCGGCTGTCGCCGGCTCGAGTCCACCGAGTTCAAGGTTGACCTCGGCCGCTGCCTTCTTGATCAAACCGAGCGCGCGCACAAAGCGACGCGAGAAGCGGCGATCGCTGATGGGGAAATTCAGCACCGCCCGCTGAGTCTGCGCCCCGTAGTACGCATCCGACGGCACCTCCATGTCGCCCATGGAGTCGCTCTCGGTCCTGGTGGACAACTCCTGCTCGCTCATCGGTCTGACTCCTCAAACGGTTGCCAAGGTATCTCCTGATTCTACGGCGTTTCGCAGCCCTCGACACGCGCTCGCGAAAGCGTTCGTCAGGTGACCAACTGCCCCATGGAGGAGGTCAGGCAGGGCCATGGGCGACCACCAACGGCGAAAAACGATCGCGGTTCCGGTATGCTCGAAGTGCCCGTAGATCGTCCGTTCCTTCCTCCCCGAGCGGGGCCCATGCAACGTCCCTCACCGTCGAGACTGACGTTCGTCGCCCCGGCGGTCGTGTGTCTGGCCGTCAGCCTCGTCATGAGCCTGCAACTGGCCAGGCAGATGCGTGAGGACTTGTACTGGACACCGGCGGGCGAGGCCCCGCGACTCTCCGCCGCACGCCCGCGTGCCGAAGTACTCGTCGGCGACGACCTGCTGCAGGACCTCGTGGCCGAAGGACGTGTCACGGTCGATGGAGCAAGGCTTCAGCCCGCCGCGACGACCGTGCGCTTCAACAACATCGATGCCGTCACACGCGCGCAGATGATCATTCTCGCCGCCGCGGCAGGCGCCGGGATAGCGTTCCTCGCAGCGGCCGCGCTGCTACCGGGAAGGGCCCGCCGTCGCGCACCCGATGTCGCGAGCGACGTTCTATGATCAGCCGAAGGCGTTTCTACTGGATGCTGGTGTTCCTGGGGCTCGCCCTGGTGGTCGCCGTGACGGCGACAATCGGTGCCATTCAGCATGATCTACTGGCCCGTGGTCAGGCCGCGATCGCGGCGGCCGGCATTCCCTACTACAACCTCAGCATCGACGGTCGCGATGCGGTGCTGCGCGGTTTCGTGACCGAGGGCACCGACGTCGCGCGGCTGGCTGCTATCGTTGCGCAGGTGCCCGGGGTCCGGACCGTTCGCAACGAGCTAACGATCGAACGCATCGTGGATCCGAACACCGGCGCCGGGGGAATCGTGGCCGCAACACTGCCGCCCGAGCTCCGAGCCCAGCACCTGGGCGGACTGCTGGTGGTAGCTGGCCGACTCCCGGAAGGCGCTAGCGACGCTTTCGAGCGGGCCCTGCAGCAACAATTCCCCGGCGATGAATTGCGTGTCAACGTGCACCGCGACAGCGCGGTCGGCAGCCGCGACTGGACCGTGGTGCTGGGGCACGTGATGTCCGCGCTCGCGGAACTCGATGAACCCGCACGGCTCACTGCCTACGGTGACGTCGTGCAACTGTCGGGGCAGATCTCCAGCTCGTCGCGCCGTGCGAAGCTGGAGGGAATTCTGGCCGGGGCTCCCGCGGTCGACTGGCGCCTGATGCTGACCCAACCGTCAGGGAATCTGGGAGGGGCGCCGTGACTTGGCTCTTGGCACAAATTGGGCTCTCCCTGTTGTTGGCGGCGCTGGCCGGCTGGTTTGTCGGGTGGTATCTGCGGGCCTTCCGCGACCAGGACCGCGTTGAAGACCTGCGTCAGACGATGCTGGCCACCAAGGATGTCAAGGAGCGCGAGCTCAACGAGCTGCGTCGCCAGGTAGAGGACCTCGAAGCGCGAGCGCTACGTGCCTCGGATGGCTCGGCTCGCGTAATTACAGCGGACGGAACCGCGCAGGCGGACGCGACGGTATTGCGCGTCGCGGATAGGGCCGCCGAACCCGCTCAGGGAACTCCCGGCTCGGCGCTCGTCGCAGTGCCTCCGCCGCCCAGCGATCCCGATGTCGCATCGCGAGGCCACGGCGAGGACGCCGTCGCCCGTGATGCGGAGCGCGAGCGTCGCAGGGAAGCCGAGGCCGCACTTCGTCGCAAGACAGCGGCCATCCTCACCTTCCAGGCCGAAATCGAAGCGCTGCGCGAGGCTGTCGCCGAGAAGGCCGCCAAGGTCACCGAACTCCAGGACCGGCTGGTGGGGACCGAGCCGACGAGCCGCCAGCTCGCCGCGACGCACGAAGAGTCACTCCGCATGGAGGCCAGGCTGAAGACGATGGAGCACGAGCGAGCCACCGCCCTGGCAGCCTCCGCGGCACTGGATGCGGACCTCCTCGAATCACGCAAGGAACTCGTCATCCGCGATACCCGCATCAACGACCTGCGAAACCGTTGTGCATCGCTGGAGAGCGAGATCGCCGAATTGCGCGAGAAGGCGCCGCACCGGGGCACCGTGGATGCGGGGCGGGTCGATAGCGGCCTGGAAGAAGCGCGCCGGGCGCTACAGCGCCAAATCGAGCGGAACCGCAAGCAGGAGACCGTGCATCGTGCGGTGGTCGCACAGCTCGAGGGTGACAAGGCCCGTCTCCGTGCAACGGTGTCTCAGTCGGCACCGACACCGGATCCTCAGGCGCCGGAGGCGGTGCCCAGTAGCGTGAGGCGGGGTCTGCCGCAGAGGACAACGGACGAACTTACGCAGCTTTCCGGGGTCGGGCCAGCCTTCGCCGCCGGTATGCGCCGGGCAGGAATCGAAACGTTCGCGCAGATTGCCGCCTGGAGCGATGAAGACGTCGAGCGCTACGCCGGCTTGTTGGGCGCACATGCCTCACGGATTCAAAGGGATCGTTGGGTCGAACAAGCCCGAGATCTCGCCCGCGATTCGGCCCTGTCGGACGACTAGATTTCGCGCCCAGGAAGGCGATCGAGACGGCGCAGATCAGGCGACGCTCGAGCGCAGAAACAAGAAATAGGCAACCAGCAGAAGGGCTAATCCACGCGACACCGCGCCCGCCTCGTGCCCCCTGCCCGCGGCAATCTTGAGCACCGGATACGCGATTAGTCCGAGCGCCACGCCGTCGGCGATGGAATAGGTGAACGGGATGCCCACGACGGTCAAGAACGCCGGCAACCCCTCGGTGGGGTCGTCCCACTCGATCTCCGCCACGGCGCGCAGCATCAGGGCGCCTACCAATACCAGAGCCGGTGCGGTGATCGGAGGATAGCTGCCTACCATGCCGATTACCGGCGTGAACGGCAGGGCTAGCAGGAAGAACAGCCCGGCCACCACGGCGGTGAGGCCGCTGCGCCCACCCTGCTCAACTCCTGCGGCGCTCTCGATGTAGCTGGTCACCGTGCTGGTACCCAGTGCGGCCCCGGCGAGTGTTCCTACCGCGTCCGCGACGAACGCCTTCCGGGCCCGTGGAAGCTTGCCATCTTTCAGCAATCCGGCCCGCTGGCTCACGCCCACAAGGGTGCCCATCGTGTCGAACACGTCCATGAAAAGCACCAGTCCGACCAGGGGCAGCAACTGCCACGAGAGCGCGGCGGAAATATCCATCGCCAGCAGCGTGGGTGCGGGCGACGGAGGCATGGCCACAAGGGAACTCGCGGGTTCGAAACGCGTCGCCAGCATCGAGTCCGCGGCGCCGCCGGTCGCGCTCAGGAAAGGGCGGCACAGCATCGCGCCGGCCAGGGTAGCGCCCATGCCCAACAACAGGGCACCAGGGATCCGGCGGACAACCAGGACACCTGTTACTCCCAGACCGACAAAGAAGAGCAGCACGTCGGGCGACATGAAGTCGGGATTGAGCCGTACCGCAGTGCCGGGGTCGCGGAGAACGACGGTCGCGTTCTGCAAGCCAATGAAGGCGATAAACAGGCCGATACCCGCTCCGACAGCACTCTTCATCGAGGCGCTCATGGCTTCCATCACGTGCTCACGAACGCCGGCGACGGTGATCAGCAGGAAGATCACGCCGGAGACAAAAACAACCCCCAGGGCCGCTTTCCAGGGCTCAGGGTGCCCGGCAGCTGCCGCCGCAGGAATAATCGAAAGCACGAAGAAGAAGTTCTGCCCCATCCCCGGCGCGAGCGCGATGGGGTAGCGCGCGTACCAGCCCATGAGCACGCTTGCGAACGCCGCTGCCAGACAGGTGGCGGCCGTCACCGCGCCGAGGTCCATCCCCGTCGCCGAGCCCGTGATCGCGCCACTCAGGACGGCGGGCTGAACGAAGATGATGTAGGCCATCGTCAGGAACGTGGTGGCACCCGCCAGCACTTCCGTGCCAACGGTTGTTCCTGATTCGTCGAGCCGGAAAATTCGCGCGAGCATGGCGAGCCCCCAATCGGTGCAGGGTCGGTATCTTAGGCTAGCGTGATGCTCGTCGTGGCTGCTGCGCCGTCGAGTTCTCTAACTGTCGATCGCAACGATGACGAACTCGTCACGTCGGTTCTCCCGCCAGGCGGCCTCGTTCGACTGCGGATCGGCGGGAAGCTCTTCACCGTAGGAAACGACTTCAATACGGCCAAAGTCGACACCCAAGGCAACCAAAGCGGCGCGGGCGGCCTCGGCGCGACGTTGCCCCAGGGCAAGGTTGTAGCGGCGCGTGCCGCGTTCATCGCAGTGGCCCTCGACGATAACCCGGGCCGTTGGATGCTCGATTAGCCACGCGGCGTTGGCCGCCAGTATCTCCTCTTGCGTCCTGCTCCCGACGCTGGCGGAATCGAAAGCGAAGTGAATCGTCTGCAGCACGTTCATCCGATTCAAGTCGGCGGCGCTGAGGCCGTCCATGGGATCGGCCGCGACCCAGGCTATTGCTTCTGGTTCCGGTGCGGGGGGTGGGGGCACGCGGCGCGTGACCCGGGAACTGTGCGTCTCGAGGCGGCCATCAGGCCAGTTGCCCCGGACGATCGACCGACCTGGAGCGCACGCAGCGATGGTCGTGAGCAGCACGAAGGTGACGAGCAGCTTCCGACCGAGTTGAGCGCAGATCATTGCAGTCTCCATGCAGGCATGCACCCCAAGGCGAGTGGGGCGCGTCCGTCGGTTTCTTTTAAGTTCCTGGCGCCATGGTGGAATCTCGCTCTCGTCGAGGCCACCCCAAGCACGTCGATGGCACGAAGCGGTTGGACAGGAACGGCCCTGGCGGTGCCCACGTGGTGGTATCCC
>JAJCXS010000115.1 GCA_029263335.1 Acidobacteriota bacterium
CAGGCGTGGGTCTTGAGGGCGGTGGCGCCGTTGAACAGTCCGACGAGAGCGATCGCGAACAGGACGAAGGGTACGACCATCGAGAAGTCGTAGAACATCGAGTCCCGCTCCCGTCGGTGTCATCGAACTCAAGACCTCCAACCAGCGTATCCGGGCCCCTTGCTGTAATGCAACAGACGCGGGGTGGGGAACGCCGTCGTAAAGGTCACCGGGCCGCGGTTACGTGGATGGCGCCGCCTTGCCATGCCTGCCCACGGGACCCGGAGATCGCTGATGAAAAGTTTGACCTTGGCACCGAGATGGCTCGGGAACGTCGCGCTGGCAGGGGTACTTGTCGCGTTGGGCCCGGCGCACTCCGATGCCGAGAATGCGCCAGGTCTGGTGTTCGTGGGTCAGCAGGAGGGACGCAGTGTCGCTGTTACCGGCTATGGACCCTGGCAGTTCGGCATGAGCCTGGAGGAGGTGACCGCAGTTGAGGCGCACGCTCCGTACGAACCGGTCTACGCGTCGATGGGCGGAGTCGAGACCCTGTCGGGCCCGCTCGAGGAGGGGGTCGAGAAGATCTCGTTCGTGTTCAACTCGGCCGACGAGCTCTACGACATCCGCGTCTGGTATGACACCGGCGATGGCTATGACGCTGCGGTCGCTGCCTTTCATCGGGCGTATCTGTTCGTCGAAGAGCGTTTCGGACCCGTGCGCGCCGAGAGCGGCTTTCGTCTCGACGAGGGCATGCCGCTCGAAGAATTCGCGGCGCTGATGCCGGAGCACTTTGCGCCCGTGGGCGACGAGGTGGACTTCGAGACATATCTCAAAGAAAACGGATCCGTTGAGATCAACCAGCAGCGTCTCATGATGGGACCAGAAGCTGCGCTGCACGACGCTGCCGTATCCGTCGTGTACCTGTCGGTGAAACCGACAACGATGCGTGCCGTGACGCTGTTCTATCGCGGCATCCAGTACGTCGAGTAGAAATCGCGCGCGCTCGCGGGCCGCACACACCGCCTGCAGGCTGGTTGATGCGGAAGTGACGGGCTAGGCTTGCCTGCGGTATTTCTTGCACGGCCGCTGTGCCGAGGAGATGGCGCGGTCGATGGGTGGAAGAGCCGGTGGGTGATCGATGCGCGTGATCGTCCTAGAGCCGCACGGGTACCACACTTCGTTTCTG
The DNA here is from genome assembly GCA_029263335.1 of Acidobacteriota bacterium. Lineage (GTDB taxonomy): Bacteria > Acidobacteriota > UBA890 > UBA890 > WLXD01 > WLXD01. The sequence continues at coordinate 1,166 of JAJCXS010000115.1, forward strand.
CGAACGTACGCCGAGTTGTTGCCCTCACTGCTCGGTACGGACGAGCTGGACATTCGCTACGTGGTGCGACGCAGGCTGGTGAACGCTACTCGTGCGTTGCTTGGGCCCGGGGCGTCGGTGGAGTCGCTTGCGTTGGGGCCGGTCGATTTCGGGCCCGGTCACACGATGGGGGCGGCCTGGATGCACTGGCGCTTGGGGTCGGTGCTGCGCCGGTTCGCGCCCGACGTGCTGGTCTGCAATACGCTAGACGATGCGGCTGTCCAAGCCCAGTTTCGTCGACTGGCCGTAGGACTGAAGGTGGGCGTGTTGCACAACACGCGTGATGCGCAGCAGTGGAGTCGTCCGGTCCACGGGGAAATCCTCGCCTGTCTGCACCGGTACAACTACCTGGCCCTGCGCGACGAGATGCCAATCCGGGCCTATTTCTCGCCCTACTTCCTGCCGCGTTATCCGCGGCAGGAGCCGCCTGCCGATGCGCCCCTCTGCATTGCCGCAGCCGGTGTTGTCAGCTTCGATAGGCGCGACTACCGGTTGCTCGTCGAGGTGGCAGGGCGTCTCGCATCGCGCGGGCGGGGCCCTGCAGTGGTCTTCGATATTGTGGGTGAAGCGCGAGATCGTGACGGCCCCGAACTGCGTCGAATCGTAGCGGCGCGTGGACTCGACGGCTTCTTTCGATTCCACTCCCGCCTGACGGACGACGATTTCTTCCAGCGCCTCAACGCCGCGGACTTCATAAGCCCCCTGGTTCGTCCGGGCGAGGGCCCCTACGCCGATGGAAAGGTCACACTGGCCTACGGCAACTCCGGGGCGCTGGGCAGACCGCTGCTGATTCACCGTGCCGTAGCTCACCAAATCCAGTTGCCGGACGCGGTGTGCGCGACCTACGAGAACGCGGACGAGTTGCTGGCCATCATCCGCACCGGCCGTGCAGCGGCGGAGTGCCTGGTGTCACCGTACCGAGACTACGTGCGTGCCGAGATCGCAGCCAACCACGCACACCTGGCCGAAGTGCGCGGCACGCTCTCGATGGACCAATCGTCGGCCTGACGACGAGTAGCGATCACGAAACGGTTTCGGCGCAGCTGAGGCGTTCAAAGCGACACTTCTCGCCGAGACAGGTCACGTCCATGGTGATCGCCAACCACCGGAATGGGCTGATCGTGACCATCACATGGTGCCTGCCGGCGTCGGTGAGTTTGACCGAATTGACTTGGCAGGTGGGCGGACTGTTTCTGCAGAAACGTTCCATGGCGCCGTCTTGCCCCATGGGACTGGAACGCAGGAAATCCACGAGGTCCGGGATCATTCCAGCGTCGATACCGTCGTGAACCTCGATGCCGCGTACTGTGGCCGGACACGCCTCGGAGCCGACGATGAGGTCCGAGGCAGGAGGCACGAGGGCGAGCGTCTTCTTGCTGCGCCGGCTGCAGCGCCAGCGCCTTTCTTCGCCACGCTCCTGACAGAAGTAGGAGCGGTACAGCCGCGCCCGGCAGGTGGTCTTGTGCGGCGGAAAATCAACGAACACGGAGCGGCGTCGATAGGCGATGCTGCCGTCGGGGGCACGAAGCGTCCATTTGCTGGCTTCAGGACGCAGTTTCCTGATCGCTTCCGCCAAGTCAGGATCGTCGGAGAGAGGGTGTCGCGCGGGTGGCTCTTGGCCGCGCTTGAGTTCCGCATGGCCGGCGGCGTCTTGTGGGCCGGGGGCCAGCTCGGGGGAACCTTCCAGGGCAAGGAGGCCGAGGTTAGAAGCCAGCGCGGCGATGACGATGGAGATTGGCCCTACGTAACGCATGGCCTCTCTTCCCGGGGGTGGGTGGTTGATGTCTCTTCAACAATAGCGAGCCATAGGTCCGCTTTGCGAGGATTTGTTGCGGATATGTCCGCCGCAGTGCCCTCCGCCCTCAGACGGTCCAGTGATCGCAGGCCAGAGGATGAATGCTGCACGTGGTGCCAACGCAGTCGCGCCGAAGGCGCATCGAAAACCACTCGTAGGCGTCGAGATGTACCCCGACGCCGAAGGTGTCGGGCGACTCCGCTCGTATCAGACTGGCAGCGCATGCAGGCGGCGGAGTTTGGCAGCTGCGTGTCGCGATGCTGGCGCGATCCACTCCGCTGAAGGCCAGGAAGTCGACTAGATCTGACGGGGCCTCAGCTGGAATCTGATCGGGCTCGATCTCGATTCGGCGAACCGCTGTCGGGCATGTGCCGGGCTCCGGTTCGTAGCCTGTCGGCGGCGACACATCCACCAAGGCCTTTGTGGCATCGGCATGGCACGACCATGCAATCTGGTCGTGCGACTTCCAGCAGGTGAGGGAACGATACGCCGTTACGCGCCCCTCGCGGCGGTGGGGAGGCAGGTCCACCGTGACGATTACTCCGCGATCGTCTTCGTCTGTCCAACTTCGGTGCTCATGGATGGTCCATTGAGTCGCCTCGGGATGAGCGCTCCGGATTGCTGCGGCGAGGCCCTCAGGATCCGTGATGTTCTGCGAGGTGCCGTCCTGCTCCGGGGGAAACAGGGAGAGGACAACGATCAACGTGGACACGGTCAGTCTCATCAGCCCTACCTCGCATGGGGTCTTGCTAGCGGCGACGCATGCATGCACTTCACCGGTGTCAATGGATCTAGGAGGTCCATCGACTGCAAGCCAGGAGGTGAACGCGGCAGGTGCCTCCCTCGCAGTCGCGTCGCAGGCCCAATTGCAGCCATTCGTACGGACCGATGTCGACGCTGATTGCGAAATGACTGGGCGGTACCAGCACTCGAATTGAACTCACAACGCAGGCGGGAGTCGGCGTGCCGCAATCGGATGCTGCGATGGCTGCCCGGCCCGTCTTGCTGAACGCCAGGAAGTCGACCAAATCCTGGATCGCACCATCGGGAATTCTGTCGGGCGTGACTTCGATTCCGCGGACGCTGCCAGAGCAGGTGTCGGGGGTGCTCGTGTAGGCAGCCGGAGGGAGCACGTCTACCAGCGAGATCTCAGGCTGTGGGTGACATTTCCAGGCGAGTTGCCCTTCCAATCTCATGCAATGGAATGATCGGTACGAAAAGGCGCGGTCGTCGGTGGCGTGGTGAGGGAGGTTGACGGCCACGTCGCGGTCGCCCCTGTGTGTTGTCACGTTGGCTGGGCCGAGCGTCCATTCGGTGGCCTCTGGATGCACCTCGCGAATCGCGTGGGCGAGTTCCGCGTGCTCCGCAGCGTTCTGCGGGCCGCGGGCGAGCTGCGCTGCGCCGTCCTGAGTAACCAGGCCGAGGGTGGCGACCAGCGCGGCCATGAACAGGGTCATGTGCCTGACATCGCGCAATGCCTGCCTCCTGGCTTGGATCGGTCTGATGGTGCCTCATCAAGAGTAACCAGCGGTTGATCCGTCTTACGAGGAACTGCTGGCGCTGAGATTTCGCTCTACGGTGCTGGCGACGCGGACACATGGGCACAAAGCATGGTCGCCTGCACTTGAGCTTCAGACCGATCTAGCTCGGTGGTGCCAGCGGGACGGATACCCCGGCACAGAGCAATGTCGCCTGCACTGAGTTTCCGGGGGTGCGGCCCAGACGCGCGATCATGAACGACAGATCAACCCTCGGGCGGTGACCGTGGCGTCGTGCCGGGGTATCCGTCCCGCTTCCCTGCAGCGCTAGAACGGAATGTCGTCGTCACTCACCGGCGTGCTCGGCGTCGGGGCGCCACCGCCCTGTCCTCCGCCACCGCCCTGTCCGCCACCGCCGCCACCACCGAGGTTGTCGCCGTAACCACCGCCACCGCCGCCCTGGCCAGCGTCGCCGCGGCCGCCCAGCAGCTTCATCTCTTCGATGACGATCTCGGTGGTGTACTTCGTGTTGCCGTCTTTGTCGTCCCACTGGCGGGTCTGCAGGCGGCCTTCCAGATAGAGCTGCTTACCCTTGGGGGCGTACTGGTTGATGATCTCCGCCAGACGGGCCCAGGCGACGCAACGGTGCCATTCGGTCTCCTCGCGCTGGTTGCCGTCACGGTCTTTGTAGCGACGGCTGGTGGCCAGTGAGAAGTTGGCTACGGCCGTGCCGCTGGCGGTGTAGCGCAGTTCCGGGTCGCGGCCCACATTACCGATCAGGATCACCTTGTTAATCATCTCGCCACCTTCTGTATCTAGGTTCGCCCAACGGGCACTGAGTAGACGGTCAACTCGCTGTGACGGTCATGTACAGCGGGTTTCGCGGTGCAGAGTTTCGGTCTTGGCGCGAGTTCGCGCAAGCCGAAGCCGCCCACAGCGTCAGAACGGCTTGCTAGCTGCTGCAGGCTTCCGGCAGTTCGGTGCCGAGATCTTCCAGCTGGCCGCACGCGAGAAGCGTTGCGTCGCGATTCGGGTACGCCTGGATCAGCCGCAGGAAAGTCTCGACGGCGTCGTCATCGCGTCCCATCTCGCGCAGGATGAGCGCGTCGTTGAACATCGCGTCGGCGGCCAGATCGTTGGAGGGGTAGTCCATGATCACCTGCTGGAAAGCGCGGCGAGCCTCCTGCGTGCGCCCCTGTTCGCGATGGCAGATACCGATCCAGTATTGGCTCCGGGCGGCGCGAGCGGACGCGGGATAGAGGCGCAGGAACTGCTCGAAGCCCTGCACGCACAGGTCGTAGTTGTTGCGCAGCAGGTCCGTGTAGGCTCCGTTGTACAAGGTCTGCTCAGCATCATCCTGCGGTGCCGGTTGGCTGCCGTCGTCGACGGTGCGGTTGCCGCGAGCCGGCGGCATGGCCGGTCCCGCCGTCGCCACTCTGCCACCACCACCACCACCGCTCGCCACCATCGCGTCGAGCTGAGCGATGCGGGCGTCGAAGTCTTCGAGCTGTTGTTCGAGCGCGGTCACCTCACGGCGCATGGCGCGCAGGTCCTCGCCACGGTCGGCGTTTTGCGTGCGCAACGGGTCGAGGGCGGTGTCGATATCAGCCTGAATCCGCGCGAGACGCGCTTGCGTCTCCATGATCCCGCTCTGGAGTTCAGCGATCTGCTGTTCCACCGCGGCCTGGCGGTTCTCGACGGCAACCACACGCTGCTCGAACGAGGTACATGCAAACAGGGGAAGGAGTGCCAGGAGTGCTGCGCAGCGGGCGACGGATCGCAAAGGAATTCCCCCTTGAATACGTCGGCCGGGCCCACAGCTGCGTGCTGTCCGGCCCGGCGCGACGATTCTCAGCCGATTCAGCTCGCGCCCTCTTCCGAGGTCACGGCGACAAACTCACCGCGGCGGTTCTGCGACCAGAACTGCTCGCCTTCGCCCATGGCGACAGGATTCTCCTCGCCGTACGAGATGGTCTCGATGCGATTGGCGGCGATGCCGAGCGAGGCCAG
>JAJCXS010000116.1 GCA_029263335.1 Acidobacteriota bacterium
CCCCATCGCGCCAGCGGCAACGCTGCCGACGCGAGAATGCCGACGATCGCGACCACGACCACCAGTTCGATGAGGGTGAAACCGCGCTGCTTCATCGTTCGACAGTCACCGTTGCCTGGCTGAACTCCACCGCCATCGGTCGGCCGCCCTCGTCGCGCAACGCCGCCGACACAATCTGCACCTGACTCTCGCCGATCCCGATGACTTCGAACTCGAGTGCCGCGATGACCCCCATCGGGTCGACCCCGCCGACGGCCCCCACACGGCCAATGCCGATAGCCGCCGTGCCGCCGCCGGCCTGGTTCGAGGTAAAGCTGGTGCGCGCCCCGTCGGCGCTGAGCATGCCGCCCTCCAGAACGTTCACCAGACGCAGCACCTGCGCGTTCCAGTTCACCCGCAGGCCGGCGTTGTTGACGCTGCCGTCGCCCGACGCGGTGATATCGAAGCTGATGCTGTCTCCCACCGACGCGAAGGTCTCGCCCGGCTGTAGTGCCACGATGACCGGGTCGGTGAGCTCGCGCAGAGGCTCGTCGCCTTCATCGTCGTCGTCGTTGCGACCGCCTCCGCCACCTCGGCGCCCGCCGCGTCCACCGCCACTGATGGCATTCTCGGTGCCAACGAAGACCGCTTCGAGATCCTCGTCGTCGATGTCCGCCATACGCACGATGTACGGCGTAATCGACATGACGATGTCGGTCTGCAGGACATCCTTCTCGGTACGGCCAAACAGCTCCTTGATGACCGGAATGTCCGACAGAATCGGCACGCCGGTATAGGTGGTCCGCTCATCGTCGCGCAGCAGACCTGCGAGCAGGTTGGTCTCACCCTCCATCAGGCGCAGGGTCGTGGTGAGCGTACGCGCGGTGAATACCGGCTGGCCCTGAGCGCCGGTGCCCTCCTGCACGGCGGTCACCTCGACCCCCAGCTGCAGGGTAATGGTGCCGTCGTGATGCACTCGCGGCGTGGCCTGGATGACGATGCCGACATCCTTGTACTCGGTGGTGGCGATCGGAATCACGTCACCGCCGGAGGTGTTGGCGGGGTTGAAGGTGGTGGTTACGATCGGGCGCTGCTCGCCCACCAGCAACGACGACGCCTGCCCGTCGGAAGCTCGAAGCTGCGGCTGAGCGATGAGTCGGAACGAGGTGTCCTGCTTCATGAACTGGTAACGCACGGACGGGATCGTTATGAAGGCATCGGCAGTGCTGAGACGACCGAGGTCTGCCAGCGCGAATCCCGAGTCTCCCTGTGTGACCGATGTCGTCGAGCCGTAGTCCGACAACGACAGCCCGTAGTCGTCCATGACGGTGCGATTCAGTTCGAACAGCTCGACCTGCAGCAGCACCTCTCCTCGTGCCTTGTCGAGCATGCCGATCATCCGCTCGGCGACCTCTACCACCTCGGCCGTGTCGCGCACGGTAACGGCATTCAGTGACGGGTCGGCCATCACCTGCCGGGCGCCCAGAACCGTCTGCAGCGACGCGGACACCAGTTCTGCGTCGGCATTGGACAGGTAGAAGGTCCGCATTACCTGTGGCGAGTACTGCCGCCGTTTCTGCTGGTTGTCGGCCGAGATCAGAATCGTGTTCGGCGACATCACGCGGTAGAAGTGACCCTGCATGGAGGTCAGCAGGTCGATGGCTTCGTCGTACTCGACGTTTTCCAGATAGAACGTCGCGGTGTTGTTGCGCAGATCGGGGTCGAACAGCACATTGATGCCGCCCAGCTTGCCGATAGCGCGGTAGATCTGCTTGATCTTGGCGGCGCGGTAATCGAAGGTCATCGGCCCGTCCGCCTGGTGCTCCAGACGGGGCACCGGCGACTCCGCGTCGCGCGAGCGGAGCACGGCGCGCTCGATGGACGTGCGTTCGGTGGCGCGGAGCGCGCGCTGCTCCTCGAGCGCCTTGTTGACGTCCGCGAGCCGATCGACCGCCAATTGATTGGTGATATCGAGGCGCACGGCGAGTTCGAGTTCGAGCTGCGCCAGCTGCAGGTTGCCGCTGCGCGCGGCGCGATCGCCCTCGACCCGGTGCATCTGCGAGGCGCTCGTCGTGGCCCGCAGGAGCTTGGCGCGAACGTCGCGATCGTCGGGACGCTCCTGCAACACCTGCTGGTAGTAGGTGATGGCGTTGTCCCACTCGCCCACACGGGCGTAGCGGTCGCCGCGCTTCATGTTGTCGCTGGCGCCGCCGGCCGAAGCGCAGCCGGCGAGAAGAACCAGCCCGATCATCGCGACCGCCGCAGCCCGGCGGGTCCGTATCGCCATCAGGCGGCTAGTGATCACTCTCATTGCTGGCTCTCCTGGTTCATTCTCCGCCATCCGGGCGAAGGGAAATCGTGGTGACAACGTCGCCTGCTTCGAGCGTGACTTCCATCGCGCCAATTGCAGCAACGAGATACCCGTCGGGAAGCACCTGCCCCTCACGAACGACCAATACGAGGTCGCCGTCGACCAGCGTCGCGAGGAATCCCGCACTCGTTCGATTGACGCCGATCAAGTCGTAGGGCAGGACAGGCTCGGGAATAAAATTGTCCTCGGCGGTATCGATCTCGGTTCTGTCGATGCGTCGGGCACGCGCCGCTGCGAACGAGAACAGATCGCGACTGCTGGCAACGGGCGCGGGGCGCTCGATGTCGAGTCGCGCGAGACGGAGATCGAGTTCTTCGTCGGCCAGCGGTACCGGCGGCAGACCCCTGAGCCGCGCCGCCAGCTCGTCGGCCTGTCGCACCGGGTCACCGCCACCCGTTGCGGTGCCGGGGTTGGAGCCGCTGGCGGCTTCGGCGTTGTCCGATGTCTCGGCGCTCTGCACCTCTCCGCCCTGCACGCTCTGCTGCGCGGCCTCGGGGTCGAGAAACACGGAGACTGCCAGCCCCAGCTGAAGCGCACCCGTCGCGTCGTTCTGCGAGGGGCTGGTGGCACTTACCCGTTCGAGCACAACGAACATCGGCCCGTCGAGCAGCTCATCCAGAAGTCGTCGCAGGTCGCGGTAGTCACCGCGCACGGGCATGTTGACCTGCAGCTGGGTAACGCCCAGCTCAAGGACCGGATGCGGCTCGTAGGTAACACGATCGGCCCGGATGCCCGCCGCGTCGACGGCGGCTCTCAAGGTCGAAACAACGTCGGCGACACTGCCGCTACGCTCTCCAACCCGGCGCCGAAGTTGCTCCACGTTGTCCTCGGCGGTGGCGATCCGCCCGTAGACACGGCGCGCGCGCTGCAATTGCGGTTCAAGCGCCGCATGGACCTGTTCACTCACCAGCGCCGCGCTTCCGACCGCGGTCGAGTCGCGCCACGCAGGCAGGGTTATCAGCACGAAGATCGCGATGTTGACGACCGCGACCAGCGCCAGCACGAGAAGGGGCACCCGCATCGCGGCAAACGCCGGCATGCTCTTTCGGCCACTCATGGTGTCGGCTCCTGCGGTACGTAGCGCGCCCGCAGAGTGAGGCGGGTGAATTGATCGACCCCACTGTCCTCGCGTTGCGGCCAAACCTCGTCGAAGGCCGGATGGGCTTCGAGCGCCAACATCAGATCCTGCAGAGGCCCGGTGTCGTTCGCGGCAGCGGTCATCTGCACTTCGATACCACCACCCGGTGCGAGGCTCGGGGCCACCACTTCGAAGCGCACGCGGCGCGGCAGCACCTCTTCGAGGTCGCTGAGGATCGAGCGCCACGGAATCGTGCGCCAGCCGACGAGGTCGTTGCCCACTTGCACCGCGGCGGCCGCGGCGCGGGCTCGCTGGATGTCGGCCACCTCGGCGAGCCGGTCGACCTCGCTACGCCAGTCGGCAATCTGTTCGGGAGCGATGGTCGGAGCGGCAACGGCAGAATCATCCGCCGACTCCCAGTTCACCCAGGCGAACATCGCGGCATGCGCCGCGGTGATCGCCAGCAAGACTACGGTGGCGAGGCCCACGACGCGCCGCGCCGCGCGCACACTCTCCACCGGGTGCGTAGCCAGGTTAACGAGGATGCGACTGCTCATGTTCAGCCCTCGATGGCCGCACACAGGGCGGCTTCCGGTGGGAGGATCCGCGTCGCAACCTGGATGGACTCACAGGCGCGGGCGGCGTCCTCCGCCCAGGGAGAGTCGCCGCATAGCCAGACGCTACTGATGCTAGTTTCGAGGTGATCGTTCACATAGCGGCGTAGTGCCGGCAACTCCTCGGCAACTCCGGCGCCACTAACCGGCGCGCGCCAGGCCCGATGGAGACGTGGAACGCCATCGGTGTGAAAGAGCGCCCCGAGAGTACCGTCGGCATCGCACAACATCAGGTCACGGTGGCCGGCTTCGCTCGCATCGGCCCCGCTGTCGCCGGCGCCGCTCTGATCGGCACCGCTCTCCTGCGTACGTGCCGCCGCCGCGGCGAAACTCCACGGCACCAGTCGCCCGACGGTCCAGCCGAGTTCGGCCACGAGGGCCTCGTACTCGGCCATCACCGCATCGACGCCGCCAACGCTCAGCATGCTCGCGCTGGCCCCCTCCTGGCCGGCGACCTCGAGCACGCTCCAGTCGGCCCGAATCTCGGACTCGTCCACCGGCACCAGCTCGCGTAGCAGCCATCTCGCCATGCGGTCGCCGTCGGCGCGCCCCGGCGCCTCGCCCTCGAGTGGCGCCACGGCGATCTTGAAGGCTCCGTCGGCGACGAGCAGCGATACGGTTTCCGGAGTGCGTCGCAGCACGCCGGCCCCCTTGGCCTCCGCAACAAGCTCGCGCAGCGCGCCGACCACGCGATCGCGATCGTTGACCACGGGGCCGCGCAATCCGACCCGCAGCGCTCCGTCGGGCAGGTCACGGGAACCGACAAAGACCTGCTTCACATGGCCGTTGCCGCGCCCCACGAGCAAGCGCGCGCGCCGCGCCCCGAGCCCGATGGCTACCCTCTCGTTGCTGCCGAAAAGACCCACGTTTTCACTCCACTCCCACCGGCCACCCACGACCGGTTTGCCGCCGATCAACCGACGAAGGTCACCTTGTTGATTTCTTGTAGCGTCGTAACCCCGGCGCGCACCTTGTCGAGCGCCGAGTCGCGCAGGAACTTCATTCCTTCCGTCGCCGCCTGCCGCTTGATCTCGGAGGTCGGGCGACGATTCAGAATCATCTCGCGCACCGCGTCCGACAGATCGAGCACCTCGGCGATTACCGTACGCCCGTGGAATCCGGTGCCACGGCAGTCATCACAGCCGGCGCCCTCGTACAGGGTGGCGCCGCCGAGGTCGTCCATGGTCAGCCCGGAGTC
>JAJCXS010000117.1 GCA_029263335.1 Acidobacteriota bacterium
TTGGGGCGCGGGGGTGCTCGGCTACACGCCCCCGGTTCGAGGCGCAGCGCAGGCGACCCGAACGGTCCTGGGCTGGCCCTGGCGCGGCGCCGTTCACGTTCACACGGTGGCCTCGGGCGATGCCACAGGAACGGTTGGGGAGATCGCGGCGGCAGCCAGAGCGCTCGATCTCGACTTCGTGGTGCTTGCCGATCACAAACGGGCGGGACGTGTCGAGGAACCGCGGCGACCTCGCTGGGTGAACGGCGTGCTGGTCGTGTTCGCCGAAGAGACAAGCCTCGACGAGGGCCACCTGCTGGCCATTGGCACGCGTCTTCATCGGTATGCGATGGGGCCGACCACGAGACAGGCCAGCGACGACGTTCGTCGTCTTGGAGGCAAAGCGTTCGTCGCGCATCCGACAGCGGTACGCAACGCCTGGCGGGGGCGCTATGGTCTTGTCGACGGAATCGAAGTCCTCAATCTGGCAGGCGCCCTGGAGAGGTTGGCAGCGGGGCCGTGGGGGGCGCTCGCAAGGGCGGTGCTGGTCTATCCGGCCAGCGCCGACGCGACCCTGCTGTTCGCCCTGGCCGAGGCGCCCGCGCACCTGGAAACGTGGGACCAACTCACGGCCCTCGACGCGGAGCCGTGGCCGCGACAGCTGAGCATCGTCGGTGGCGCGGATGCCCACGGGCCACAGTTCCTCGGCATGCCCACGTACGAGCAGGCGATGGGTGCGCTCACCACGACCGTTTGGCTGGAGAATAGCCGCGAAGAGCTCACCAGCGAGCCCCCACACGTTGCCGCGCAGCGCATTGAAGCGGCGCTCGGCGCAGGCCGCTCCGCGGTAATCGTTGGTGCCGCAGGCCGTGCGCCGGGGCTCGAGTTTTCGGTGCAAAAAGCAGACCTCCGAGGCTCGAGGCGCCCGCTAGGTCCGGGCCAGGCCGTGCCCTCGGACGGCGCGGCGTGGACCTTCACGGCGGGGCTGGGCGGGCCCGGAAACTACCGCATCGAACTCGTTCTCGACGGGGTTCCGGTGGCATCGAGGAAAGGCGACACGCTCACGTATTCGACCTCTCAGCCAGGTACCTACCGCGTGCAGGTGTTTCGCACCGACGGGCCTGCGGGGGCCGGGCGCGACGGTTCCACACCGTGGATTCTGACCAACCCGATCTACTTGTGGCCACGGCGCGCCATCACCGAAGGGCGTCGGTTCGCGGTGCCGCCGGTGCCCGGGCCCCCGGTTGCGGAGTCGTTGTTGGCTCAGCCCGGATGGGCGGCTGCTGCGGACGAACTGTCGATGAGCGCAATGGGGCCGCTGCCGAACGGGTTGCGATGGGAGATTCGAATTCCCCGACAAGAGCAGCAGGATATTCACTCGGCGATCGCCTGGCGGCCCGAGGGCGGGGCCGACTGGTCGTCCTACAGGGGGCTCAGCCTGCGCCTGGGCAGCGAGCGCGAGTGGCGCGTGGCGTTGCAGCTGTGGACGCGCGACGGCGACGGAGGGCAAACGACCTGGGAACAGGTGGTGGCGGTGATACCACCGAGCTCCTCGACAGGAGTCGTGTGGTCTTCGTTCCGGCGGCTCGGGCCCGGTGACGAAGGGGTGGTTGAGGGGACCCTCGGGGCCGGAGGCTTGTCCGCGGTTGTCGGCCTGGCGCTGCTCGCGACTCCTCGGCTCATGCGTCCCGGGACCGAGACCAGTATCGACGTACTGGAGTTTGGGTTGTTCGGCGATTTGTCGCCGGTGGAGTCGGCCGAGTAGCTCGGAGTACCGAGCCCGACCGCGGCGCCTGGCTACAGCTCGGCTTCTAGCGACTCCCATAGCCGCGCAAACACGTCCACCTGCAATAGACGCTCGATCAGCCCTTTGTCGACGAGCCCGCGCAGCGCAGCGCTCTTCAGCCAGGGATCACGGAGCAGAGCCTGGCGACCCGCTTCGCCAGCAGCGGCGACTTCGTCGCGGGCAACATGAACGCGCGCAAGGATGAGCCAGGTCGCTCCGTCTTCGGGGTGGTACTCGACCGCTGCTTGCGCGGAGCTCAGGGCCAGAGCGTGATCCCCGTCTTCGAGCGCGCGCGTGGCTCTTGTCGATTCAAGTTGTGCGTGCCGCAGATGCAACAGGCGCCGCAGTTCGCGGACAGGGGCCGCGTGATCATCGACGCGCAGATCGATGTAGCGATCGTTGTGACCCCCGTAGCCGCCACCCTCGCGCACGACTACGAGTGCCGCCGACTGTCGACCGCGAGCGTCGCCGCCCGCCGCCTGCCCCGCGGCCAGCGCCGCGACGAGACGGCTTGCCAGATCGCCAGCTGTAGTCTCGAACGTGTCGGCCATGGCCTCGACGACGCCTGGTCCCGCGAGGACGTTGCCTTGAGCGGCGTAGTGCTCGCCGGTGCGGCCGCCGGCCCAGGGCAGGCACGCCTGCCCGGTGAAGGTTGCGGCTCGTCCCCGCGCGTCGACGATGCCCAGTTGTCGGAGCTCCTGATCGGGATCGGAAGCGACCAGCTGCGAAATGGCATCCGCCGCGCTCGCGCCCGAGGCCAAGAGTTCCAGACCGTCGGGGCCAAACGCAGTATTGGCATACGACTGCGTTGCGATCGCGCCCACGCCGGCACGGGCCCACGGGACCACGGCGCCGACCGCGAAGAACTTGGATTGCACGGCAATACCGAGGTCGCCGGTAGCCGGGTCAAAGCCGACGACCGAAAACGTGGCGATGAGTTTGCCGACATCCGCTGTCGCCGTACCGTCGCCGCTGGCCGCCGGCTGTCGGCTGGTGTCGCCCACGGACGCCATTAGAAGGGCCCCGGCTGCGAGGGCAAGGACGGTGATTGCGGCGACAACAAGTCCGCCTTGTGTTCGTCGCGTCATGCGTGTTCCTTGCGGTGTGTGAGAATGCCGAGTCCGATTCGCGAGTATAGACCTGGAAGTACAGAATGACGCCAATACGCGGACGCTTGGTAGCGCTCGAAGGCATCGACGGCTGCGGCAAGTCCACGCAGGCCCATCGGCTGGTCGCTGCGCTGATCGAACTCGGGCATGGAGCGGTGACGTTCCGCGAACCCGGCGACAGCGAGTTCGGGCGTGAGCTCCGGCGGGTCTTCGTGGAGGGCCGAGACATAACCCCGGAGGAAGAGATGCGCCTCTTTCTCGAAGACCGGCGTATCGACGTTCGCGACAACATCGAGCCGGCGCTCGCCGCCGGCCAACATGTCGTCATGGATCGCTACTATCTCTCTTCGGTGGCGTACCAGGGCGTACTGGGGCTGGATCCGCAGATGGTCCGGGCCACTAACGAGGCGATCGCACCGCGCCCGGATCTCACGATAATCCTCGACCTACCCGTCGATATTGCCCTGCGCCGAATCGCGGCCGCGCGCGGCCAGGCCAACAGCTTTGAGGGGCGTGAATACCTCGAAAAGGTGCGCAAGAGCTATCTCGGCTTCGCGAGCGAGAAGGACATCGAGACGGTCGACGCGACCGAGCACCCGGACGACGTGCACCGCGCGCTGCTCGTGCTGGCCCAGCGACTGCTGGGGGCGGACGCGGACCAGGTCAGACGTTGAAGCGGAAATGGCACACGTCGCCATCCTGCACGATGTAGTCACGGCCCTCGACGCGCAGCTTGCCGACGTCGCGGCACTTGGCTTCGGAGCCCAACTCGACCAGGTCGTTCCAGCGCGTGACTTCGGCGCGGATGAAACCACGTTCGATGTCCGAGTGGATCTTGCCGGCGGCCACCGGCGCCTTGCTGCCTGCACGCACCGGCCAAGCACGACACTCATCGGGGCCGGCGGTGAGCATGGTCACCAGCTGTAGCAATTCGAACGCTGCTCGCACGAAGCGATGTCCGGCAGGCTCGCCGAGCCCGAGTTCCTCGTAGAACTCGGCGCGGTCCTCGGCGGGCATCTGCGCGATATCCATTTCAACCTGTGCTGATAGCGGCACCAACCGGCTCCCCGCCGCCTCTGCGGCGGTGATCAAGGCCGGATCGGGCGCCTCCGCGACAGCGGCCTCTGCCACGTTGAGCACCAGCAGCAACGGCTTGAGCGTCAGGAACTGGTACCCCGAAACGAGTTTGCGTTCATTGGCATCGAGACCCAAGGAACGCACAGGCTGTTCGTTCTCGAGACTCTCGAGGATGCGCTCGAGCAGTTTGAGCAACTGCGGGTCGGAACGATCCTTGCGCAAACGGTCGACGCGACGCTCGACGATCTCGAGGTCCGCCAGGACGGTCTCGGTCTGCAGGTCGTTCAGCTCGCGGGCCGGGTCGGCGGGATCCGCCGAGGCAGGGTTGTCGAAGGCGCACAGCACCTGACAGATGGCGTCCATTTCGCGCATTGAATTGAGCACCGAGCGGTCCAGCTCACGGCTACCCGTGCCGCCGGCGATGTCACAAAAGACGACCTCCGCGTAGGTGGTCTTCTTCGGCGAGTACAGCTCGGCCAATTGGTCCACGCGTGTGTCGGGAACGCGCACGACACCGAGGTTCTTGGTGCCGGGCTTGGCGCCGCCATATCCAGTGTCGGCGTCGAGCCCGGTGAGGGCGTTGAACACCGTCGTCTTGCCGCTGCCGGGGAATCCTACGAGGCCGATCTTCATGATCCCGGCAACGTACTACGCGCCACCGCGATCCGCACGCGTTAGCGATCCGTGGCGATCTGCGCGGGCAGGGTGCGGTGAAGCACGATGTCGGAGTAGCTGGCGGTAGCTTCTGTTCCGGTGTTGTCGCCATCCGTCATGAGGAAGATCCGGATCAGCAGACCGGGCTCTTCGTCGGGCCAGATGCGTTTGTATTCTTCAACGAGATTGCGAGTCTCGGTGCGCCATTCGCCGACGTGCTCGTCGCCGCTCTCGGCGACCACGCGATAGAAGCTGAAACGCCAGAACAGAGCTCCTGCTTCCTGCACGAGCGTCGTACCTTCCGGAATGCTGCTGGTCCAAACGTAGGCAATCTCGCGGAGATCGTCACCGCCCGCAGGCAACATCTGGATACCGATCTTGGCTGCGAAATCGTCGCCAGCGCTCAGGATCTTGCCTTCCGCGTTGGCGGTGCCGGAATCGTCGACCGTGCCTTCAATGCGCCAGCGCCAACTGATGTACGGATAGTCGGCCAGCCGGATCGTCACCTGATCGGCTTCGGCGCGCTTTCGTGCCTCCGGGCCGAAGGACGCCGGCGGACGGTCGCAGCGACGAATCCAGCCCCATTTCTCGTTGATCGGTAGTGGACCAGCGAGCGTCGGGACCTGCCAGTACTTGAGAGCGGAGTGGTCGGCCTCGATGGTGATGACGCCGCCGCCCGTGGTGACTCGTCCGGCACCGTTGCAGCGGGCGTAGTCGCGGCGATACCAGACGCTCATATCCAGCGGCAACGTGTCGGGAAGCTCGGGCCCTTGTGCGCCGGCCAGTGCTGTCCCACCGGCTATGGCAACCAGCAGGAAGAAGGTAACCGGCGGGCGAAGGTGGATGGTCAAGTTCGACTCGTGCGATGACGGGGGGAAGGCGAGAGGATCCTGTTTATTGTGCCTGCTACCGCATCATGCGGTCGACGATCTTTGATGGCCTAGTGTTAGCGGTCTCGTAGCTGAGAGAAGGTGGTCAGTCGGCTCCGTGCACCGGCACGAGGTGGTAGCCGCAGACCGGGAGGGGTCTCAGCGTGGCGCCGTCGCGGGCTCACCACTCCAGCCTGGCCCACGCACCACGCGCCCCGGCAGGGCGCCGGTGTGCTCTCCGTTGCGCAGCACATGGCCGCCGTTGACGAACACGTGGAGCATGCCCGTGGCGTATTGGTGCGGTTCCTGATACGTGGCGTGGTCGCTGATCGTTGCCGGGTCGAAGACGACAACGTCGGCGTAGTGGCCAGGAACCAGGCGGCCGCGGTCGGCAATCCGGAGATTGTCTGCCGGCAGTGCGGCGAGCTTGCGGACCGCCTCCTGCAGGGTGATGACTTCACGGTCACGCACGTAGCGACCGAGCAGCCTCGCGAAGTTGCCGTAGGCCCGTGGGTGAGTACTGGTCAACGTGAACGGCTCGTTGGTCGCCATCGAGCCGGCATCGGAGGCGAAGGACAACCACGGCAGCGCGATCTGCTTCTCGATGTTCTCTTCCGACATGAGGAAGTACACAACCTGTACGCGGGTGCCGTCCTCGACCACGAGGTCCATGGCGGTGTCGGCATAGTGCGTGCGGCGCTCCTGGGCCACCTCGGCGAGCGTCTTGCCGGTGTAGCGTGCCCGGAGGTCCTCGTTCTGGAAGCCGACCAGCAGGGTTCCCTCCGGACCGGCCGCGAGCATGAGGTTTTCCCAGGCATCGGTGGATGTGGTCATCTCGGCCTTCACGCGCGTGCGTGTCGCGGGGTCCTGTAGCCGCTCCGCCCAGGCGCTGTATCCGCCCTCCTGCACCCACGGCGGCATGGCGGCGTCCAGGCCTGTCGAGCCCGCCGTGTAGTTGTACATATCGGCAGTGATCGCGAGCCCCTCGGCGCGCGCGGCGTCGACCTTCTCGATCACCGCATCCATCTTCGACCAGTTCTCTTGGCCACCCGCCTTGAGGTGATAGATCTCGGCGGCGACGTTGGCCGCGCGGGCGATCTCGAGGAGCTCGTCGACCGCTTCGAGCAGGCGATTGCCTTCGGAACGCATGTGCGAGATGTACAAACCGCCGTACTCGCTGGCGGCGGTATTGAGAGCAATCAGTTCCTCGGTGCTGGCGTAGAACGCCGGCGCATAGATCAACGAGGAACCAATGCCCATCGCGCCTTCAAGCATGGCCTCGCGCACGAGTTGCTGCATGGTGGCCAGCTCGGCATCGGTCGGAGGGCGATCTTCATAACCGATCTGGTGGACGCGTAACGTCGTGGCCCCCACGAAGGAAGCAACGTTCGGGCTGACGCCTTTCTCGACGAGGAATTCGAGGTACTGCCCCAGTGTTGTCCACGGCACCTCCAAGGGGGCACCCTCGGGGAGACCGAGGCGCGTTCGCAACTCATCCTCATCGCCGGTGGAGGCGAGCCAGCCGGCCAGGAAGGCTTCTTTCTGGGCCTCGCTCAACGGCCCGTACGACACGCCCTCGCCGAACACCTCCAACGTTACGCCCTGTCTGATATCACCCTGCGAACGTCCGTCTATAACCAGCGAATCGACGGCCCAGCTGAGCATGTTGATGAACCCGGGGCTGACCGCCAGCCCGGCAACATCGATTTCGATGTCGCCCTCGGCGTCGCCCAGGTCGCCGATGTTGGCGATACGTTCACCGTTGATCGCGATATCGGCAACGAAGGGCTCGCCGCCATTGCCGTCGTAGACGGTGCCGCCGCGGAGAATGGTGTCGTAGTGAGCGGCTTGGCCAGGGGCGCAGGCGCCGAGCAGAAGGAGGGCAGACAGCGCCAAGACGAAACGCGATTTCATCGGTCTTCTCCGGTGTGTGTTGCGGCAAGCCGTAGCATGGCGATTGCCAGGGGCCGTCGCAAGGGGCGCCGCCGCGTAAACTGCTCTGGCTGCCGCGAGGCGGCGTTCGACAACAGAACAGGGAGGCGCGTGCGGCGATGGGAAAGCGAAAGAAGGCGGGTAAGCCGTCAATGGCTGACCTAGCCGATCGGCACGTGCTCTACGAGCGGGCCGTGCAGGAGCCGGAGGCCGATGTCGAGTTCGCGATCGACACCTTTCAGGAAGAGTTCGCTCGCCGCCCGTACGTGCTGCGCGAGGACTTTTGTGGCACCGCTGGCGTTTGCCGGGATTGGGTCCGAGCGCACCCCCGGAACATTGCCTGGGGAGTTGACCTGGACCACGAGACGCTCGACTGGGGGCGGGTGCACAACATCGAACCGTTGCCCAAGAAGTCACGCCGCCGGGTGAGCCTCGTGCACGGCGACGTGCGTACCGCCCGGACCGATCCGGCCGATGTCGTCATGGCGCAGAACTTCTCGTACTTCTTGTTCGAGCAACGCACCGACCTGGTGGAGTACTTTCGCGCCTGCCACCGAAGCCTGGGCAGCACCGGCATGCTGCTACTCGATGC
>JAJCXS010000118.1 GCA_029263335.1 Acidobacteriota bacterium
GCGGTTGGACTCGCGGTTCTGATCCCAGTGTTCCTTCTTCTTCTTGCGCATCGACTCGATCGTCTTCGTCGTGCACTCGGGCATCAGATAGAGGATCTTGGTGACGAGCTGTTCGACGCCGCCGTCCAGCAGCTCGAAGTCGATGTCGCCGGACTTGAGCTGGTACTTGCCCTCGTCGCGCTCCTCGCCCGTCTTGGGCGTGCCGTAGACGATATTGCCGGCGTCATCCACCCAGCGGTCGATCTCGACCGTGGGGTTGGGGACGAAGTTGCCGTCGATTTTCAGCACCGGATAGATCTCGTTGACCAGGCCGACGCGCTTCGCCATATGCGCGCTCCACATCTCGCACAGCACGGCACTCTCGATGGCACGCGACCAACCGACAAACAGGTGCAGGAAGTCGGTCGACCCGCCGTCGGGCGCGGAACCGTGCTTGGGGCCCGCCTGGCCAAAGATCGCCAGATCGCTTGCCAAGGTGAAGTCGCACGCCATGCCGATCTCTTGGCCGCCAGCCACACGCATGCCGTTGACGCGGTTGATTACCGGCTTATCGCACTCGAGGATCGCGGTCACCATGTCGTTGAATAGCCGCATGTACTGGCGGTATTCCTGCGGCTTCCCCGAATACACCTCGGCGTATTCGGCCGTATTGCCACCGGTGCAAAAAGAGCGGTCGCCGGTGGCCGTGAACACGACGGCCACGGCGGCGCGATCAACCGAGGCCCGCCGGAACGCGAGGATGACCTCCTTTACGGCGTGGGTGGTGTACGAATTGAGCTGTTCCGGGTTGTCGAGCCAGATCCACACGGAGTGCAGGTCCGGCACCTCGTCGCCGGCGCGGTCGAGCACGGGGCGGGTTTCGTAGCGGATCTCCGTGAACTCGTGCTCAGGCACGAGTTCGTGGCTGTAGGTCGGGCTACCGGTGGCGGCTGCTGTTTCGTCCATGCGAGCTACTCCTCGGGAGTCAGGACAATTCGCTGAGGTTGGGAGGCTTCGTGTGTGATCGCGAAGGCCTCCTGGATTCGGTTCAAGGGCATGTGTCGGATGAAGGGCCGAACGTCCACCTGGCCAGAGCGCACCAGCTCGACGGCCTCCGGATACAGCTCCGGCGGACAGCCCCACGAGCCGAATGCAGTGGCGTCGAACGCCATCAGGTTCGATACCCGGACGGTTGCCGCGTCGCGGGTGAAGCCAACGATGGCCAACGTCGCGGCCGGTCCCAGCAGTGACCAGGCGCTCTCTTGCCCGGCCGTGGTGCCGGAGCACTCGAAGATCTTCCACCCGGCCCGCGAGACGCCGGCGTCCTTCGCGATCGCCCGCACCGCATCGCGGGTGGCGCGCAGATCGCGGCCGGAGGCATCCACCGTGGCCGCCGCGCCGTGAGACTCCAGCGGCGTCAGGCGGTCCTGGTTGATGTCGACTGCGACCACGTTGGCGCCCGCGGCTGCCGCGATCTGGACGGAATAGGTGCCGACGCCGCCGGCGCCGATGACGACGACGAAGTCGTCCTCGACCACCTCGGCGCGGCGGATGGCCTGTAGCGGCGTGGTCACGGCATCGGCGATTACCGAGAAATCGGCGAGCTGATAGCCATCAGGAATCGTTGCGATTTCCGTGAGACCAGTGCCGCGGACGCGCACATGGCTGGCGAAACCACCGTCAGCGTCGTTGCCGGGCATGACCTGCTTGAAGCAGATGTTGCCGCGACCGCTGCGACAGAAGTCACATTCACCGCAGGGGATCACGGCGGCTACCAGTACCGCCTTGCCCGCCCACCGCTCGGTGCCTTCGCCAGTCTGCACCACCGTGCCGGAGATCTCGTGGCCGAGCACAAGGGGGAGTGGCGCTCGCGTGCGGACCTCGCCGTGGTAGAAGCCGAGATCCGTGTGGCACACGCCACAACCGGCGACCTCGACGATGACCTCGCCGGGCCCCGGTGCCCCGAGTTCATCGTGTTGCTGTTCGAGCGGACGATTCGGTTCCTTGAGTAGCCAGGATGTGCGCTGCAACCGGTTGCCTCCACGATGGTCGGTCGAACGTTCGTTCAGTTTCTAATGGCCACGACGAAAGAAGTCAAGGAGATCGACTTATCAAAATATCGCCGTGAGAGCGGGGTGGCCGCCGACTTGCTGGATCCTTGCCGAGTCAAATATAGTGGGAAGATGGAAAGCGAGAAACGGTATGGGCTGCACGGCAGCATGGGCTACCTGGTGAATCGGTTGGCGGGATCGATGCACGCGGCGTTTGATCGCCGCGCTGAGGCGCTCGACGTGACCGCGGCTCAGTGGGCGGTGCTCATCGCGTTGTTCAACGACGATGCCGCAACGCCCGGGGAGTTGACTCGGTTTGTTGGCGTAGACGGCGCCGCCATTACGCGTCTGTTGGATCGGCTCGAGGCCAAGGGCCTGGTGGCGAGGGAGCCCCACGCCTCCGATCGCCGCGCGGTGATGATTCGACTCACGGATGCCGGCCGACGGCTTACCCCACAGATCGTTGCCATCTCCCGCGAGGAGAACGAACGTTTCCTGGAGGCGCTGAACATGGAGGAGCGTGAGCAGTTCCTGACCCTGCTGCACCAGCTCGTACGGGACCTTCCCGCGTAGACGGGGGGGTCTCTTTTTTGTCAAGTATTTGCCCAGGCAATAACAGTCTAGTCAATAAAAGGAAAAACGATGCACAACCACGATGATCTCAACGAGTCGGAATCATCCGAGCAGGAGCCGCAGGCGCGCATGGTCCGCGTTGGCAACGAAACCGTTGCTCTTGTGGAGCAGGGACAAGGACCGCCTCTACTGATGCTGCCGGCGGCGCCAGCGTGGTCCTTCATTTACCGGGAGTTCATGCCCGAGCTGGCGCGTCATTACCGCTGCATCGCCGTGGACTTTCCCGGCTTCGGCCTGGCTCCAGAGCCGGAGGGAGACGAGCCGACGCTGGCCGGCCTGTCGAGTCTGGTGGAGGAGCTGATATGCCAGCTCGATCTAGACGACGTCACACTTCTCGTCCACGACACGGCGGGCTGCATCGGTCTCGGCGCGGCGGGCAGGCTTCCGGAGCGCGTTCGCGGTCTGGTCCTCACGGACACTCTTGCCTGGCCACTGCGGAACGACTTTCCACGCGTCCGGTTCATGCTGCGGCTGGTAACGTCCTGGCCGCTGTCGCTGCTGCAGACCTGCTTCAACCTGATTCCTTGGGCGGCCATCACCACGGCGAAGGGCAGCGACCGCTCGCCCGAACAGAAGAAGGAGTTCGTGAGTGCCTTTGGTACCCGGGTTCGACGCCGCAGGGTGTTGACCCTGTTCCGAGGGCTGGTCGAGGAGAATGCCTTCCTGGAGCGCGTCGAAGGCGATCTCGTTCAGCACTTGGCGGCAAAGCCAGTGCTGGTGATGTTCGGAGAAAACGATCCGGCGCGGATCCACGGATTCGAGGCGCGCTGGCAGCAGTTGGTACCCGAGGCGACCTTCGCGGTGATACCGGAGCAGATGCACTTTCCACACTTTGCCGCAGCCAAAGAAATGTCGGCTCACATTCTTGCGTGGCGCGAGGCGACGGCGAACGACCAGCCGTGACGTCGAGCGGGTCGGCCTGCGCGCGACGGCGGGCGCGCCGTTCGCCATGCCGGCTAGCGTCCTCTCCAGTGGCGCATGCTCGTGTCGATCCCGAGGAGACGGGCAATGACGTCGAAGCCTCGCGTCGGCAGTACCGACGCGAGGCGCGACAGCTGCACGGTCCACGGCAGGCGCAGCACAGGCGTTCGGCGCTCGACGGCCCGAACGGTCGCCGCGGCCAGGGCTTCGGGTGTAAGGAACCGCGTGAGCGGCGGCGCTTTGGCCCCGGCGAACATGCCCGTATCGACGTAGGCGGGGCAGACCGCGGTGACCCCGACGTGCTGATGACCGAGCGCAGCGAGTTCGTGACGAAGCGACTCCGAAAAGCCCAGCGCGCCCCACTTGCTGGCAGCGTACGACGTGCCAAAGGGCAGGGCGATGAAAGCCGAGGCGCTGACCACGTTGACGATGTGGGCTTCGGGTCGGGCTAGCAGGTCGGGCAGAAACGCGTGGGTTACGGCCATGAGGCCGTCGAGGTTGACGGCGGTCGTGCGTTGGTGCGCTGCCAACGACACCTCCGCGAAAGGGCCGCCCGCGACGACGCCGGCGTTGTTGACGAGGATGTCCAGAGGTTCGGAGTCTTCGAGCAGCGCTGCGCGAGCCGCGGTGATACTGGCGCCGTTGGTCACGTCGAGGCCGACCGCGGTGGCCGCGTGCCCAGCGGACGCCAACGTTGCCGCGAAGGTGGCCGCCGCGGTGTCATCGACATCCGCGACGACGATCCGGACCCCTTTGGTGGCCAGCTCTCGAGCGAGTGCTTTCCCGATACCTCCGGCGCCGCCGGTGATCAGGGCTCGTTTGCCGCCGAGATCACGCACGGGGGGGCCTGCCTCGGAGTTCCGACGCATCGAGAATCTCCGGCCTCGTCATTCAGCCAGAGGCTCCGAAGGCCGCCTTGGCTTCGGGATGGGTCCCCATGTACCACATGGTGCCGATGCCGATCGCGGTGCCGACGGGAAAGAAGGGCAGGTGCAGGACCGCGAAGATGAGGGAAGCGACCCTGGCCCATTCGGCCTTGTTCCACAGGCCCCAGCCGACCAGCAAACAGACGACGCCGACGAACAACGTGATGGTGACGCCCAGCCCGAGCAGCAAGGAGGCGATGAGGCGCCCGCCGGTGGGCATGTCGCTCACCGAGAGCAGGCCGATCGGTACCAGCGTGACGCAGGAACCGAACAGCGCACCGCCGGCCAGCACGAAGTACCACAGGGAGAGAATCGTGACGCCATCGGGGCGGGACTTTTCGGACACGTCAACCTCCAGGGAAGCGGTGATGCGGCGATGGCTCCATCGTAGCGCGGCTGCCTACCGGGCGGGGCGTCTCGACGAAAGGGATCGGCGCCCTGCGCTAGAATCAAGTGAGCGCGCGCATTCGCCGTGAGCCCAGCCGCAGCCGCGCCGCGAGCCATCCAACTGTCCGATCCCGTGCGCCGCCCAAGCGAGGTCCGAATGTCCGATACACGCGAACTTGCCCGTAGTGCCCGCCAGGTGCTCTCGACGCCGCTCGGTGATCGCGACATATACCGCCTCGATCGCCTGGCCGACCTCGGATCCATCGATTCGTTGCCCTACACCATCAAGGTACTGCTCGAGTCGTGCCTGCGGAACTTCGACGATCACGTCGTCACGCCCGAACACCTGGAAGCACTGGCGAGTTACGACGCCCGCAACGTGCCCGAGGTGGAGATCCCTTTCACGCCGGGTCGCGTGGTCCTGCAGGATTTCACCGGCGTTCCCGCTGTTGTCGACCTGGCGGCCATGCGCTCCGCCATCGTGCGCATGGGCGGCGACGCCGAGAAGGTGAACCCGCTCTCCGCCTGCGACCTCGTCATCGACCACTCGGTGCAGGTGGACGCGTTCAATTCCGGCATGGCGCTACAGATCAACTCCGAGAAGGAGTTTGAGCGCAACGCCGAGCGTTACGAGTTTCTCAAGTGGGGCCAGGGCGCCTTCGACAACTTCCGCGTCGTGCCTCCGGCCACCGGGATCGTCCATCAGGTCAATCTCGAGTATCTGGCCAAGGTGGTTTGGGACCGAGCCGGCGCCCTCTACCCGGATTCCCTGGTGGGAACCGACTCGCACACCACGATGATCAACGGCCTGGGCGTACTCGGCTGGGGCGTTGGAGGTATTGAGGCCGAGGCGGTAATGCTGGGGCAGCCGATCTACATGCTGATGCCGGAAGTCGTCGGTATGCGTCTGCACGGCAGCCTGCCGGCGGGTACGACGGCCACCGATCTGGTGCTGCGCGTCACGCAGATGCTGCGCGCCCACGGGGTGGTCGGGAAGTTCGTCGAGTTCTTCGGCGAGGGTCTCGCCAACATGCCCGTGGCCAATCGCGCCACGCTCGCCAACATGGCCCCCGAGTACGGTGCCACCTGTGGCTTCTTCCCGGTGGATGAGCGAGTCAGCGAGTACATGTGGCTTACCGGCCGCCCTCAGGAGCTGATCGATACCGTAGAGAGCTACAGTCGCGAACAGGGTCTGTGGCGCGACGACACGCGCGAGATCCAGTACACGGCAACGATTGACCTCGATCTGGCTTCGATCGAGCCTGCACTGGCAGGGCCCAAGCGCCCGCAGGACCGGATCTCGCTCGCCAACATGCAGTCCGAGTGGCAAGCGGGCCTGACCAGTACCTTCGCCCGTGATGACGATCCCGGGGCGGGAGCGTCCGACGGTGGCGCGGCAACCGCGACGGCTACGACGACGGTGCGATCGGCGCAGGTGCAATGCGAGGGGGAGGACTTCGAGTTGCGCGACGGCGCGGTGGTGATCGCGGCCATCACCAGCTGCACGAACACGTCGAATCCCAGCGTCATGATCGGTGCGGGTCTGCTGGCGCGCAACGCCGGACGTCGTGGCCTGCGCCGCAAGCCGTGGGTGAAGACCTCGCTGGCGCC
>JAJCXS010000119.1 GCA_029263335.1 Acidobacteriota bacterium
GACACGGTGCTCGACATCGACGTGGAGTTCATCCCGACGCAATCACACGCATGAGCTGACCGCACAGATAGGCTCCGTAGGTACCGATCGCGTACCCAAGGACTGCCAGCAACGCGCCGACGGGAGCCAGCGCCGGGTGAACCGCCGAGGCCACGACAGGTGCCGACGCCGCTCCGCCGACATTGGCCTGGCTACCGACCGCCATGAAGAAGATCGGGGCCTTGATGGCTTTCGCAACGCCGAGCATCAACGCTGCGTGAAACAGCATCCACACGCCGCCGATAACGAACAAGCCCGGACGATCCAAGACGGCCGCCAAGTTCATTCGCATGCCGATGGTCGCGATGAGCACGTAGAGACAGGCGGAACCGATCTTCGACGCCCCGGCATGTTCGATGGTGCGAACACGGGTGTACGACAGGATGAGGGCAATGGTGGTGGCCAGCACGACAAGCCAGAAGAAACGCGACGTCAGGTTGTAGACGGCGAGCCCCGGCGCCACCCTCTCAATCGCTGGTGCGAGGCGGTCGGCGAGGAAGTGCGAGATGGCCGTAACCCCGAAACCGACGGCGAGAATCTGCATGAGATCGGTAAGGCTGGGAATACGCGCATTGGCGCGCTCGTGCTCCTCCACCCGGCGCCGAAGATCGTCGATCGCGGACGTATCGGCCCCGGTTCTCGCGTCGATCCGATCCGCCCGACCGACCAAGAACAACAACACCGCCATCCAGATATTGGCGACGATGACATCGACCGCGATCATGGCGCTGAACAGCTCGTCGCCGACCGTGAAGACCTCCTTCATCGCTGCCTGATTGGCGCTGCCTCCGATCCAACTGCCGGCAACCGTCGTCAACCCCCGCCACACGGCGTCAGCCCCCTGGCCTCCTACCACCTCGGGAGCGATCGAACCCACAATCAGGATGGCGAGTGGTCCGCCCAGCACGATGCCCACCGTTCCCGTGAAGAACATGATTAGCGCTTTGGGACCGAGGCGCAGGATGCCTGGAATATCCACGCTGATCGTGAGCAGCACGAGACTGGTCGGGAGCAGGTAACGCGACGCGACAAAGTACAGTTGAGACGCTTCGCCGTCGATGATGCCGGCTGTAGCCAGTAGTGATGGCAGGAAATAACAGGCGAGGACTGACGGGATAATCTTGTAGAAACGTTGCCAGAAGGGTCGTGTACTACTGTGGGTCGTGAAGACCAACGCCAGCACGGCCAGCAAAAGGCCGAGAACAACGGCGTCGTTCGTGAGCAATGCCTGCGATTCCATCGAGTCTCCTTACCAAGGGGAGCGGCAAGGATACCCTGCCAGACACCACCACCTGGATCTGCGGCTCAGGCGGCCGCGCAGCGCTCGCGTCGAATCAACGGAGGCATGATGACGCTCGATACGATCGTACTTGGCCTTGGCGCCATGGGCAGTGCCACGGTGGCGGAACTGGCTCGGCGCGGACAGCGCGTCCTCGGCCTCGACCGTCATGAACCGCCGCATAGCCTTGGGTCGACTCATGGCAAGTCGCGCATCATCCGGCTCGCTTACATGGAGGATCCTGCCTACGTACCCCTGTTGCGGAGGGCTTACGAACTCTGGAGCGACCTGGAGAAAACCAGTGGCCGCCACCTTCTGCAAGTAACCGGCGGCCTCATGATCGGTTCCTCAAACTCCGTTGCCGTCGAAGGCAGCAGAGCTTCGGCACAGGAACACGGCCTGGCCCACGAGATGCTGGATGCGGCCGACATCCGGCGGCGCTTCCCCGCCTTTCACCCGCCGGCCGACTGCCTCGCTCTGTACGAGGAGGTTGCGGGCGTCTTGTTTCCAGAGGCTTGTATCGAAACCTATCTCGGCCTGGCGCGCGCAGCCGGAGCGGACCTTCGCATGAATACGCCGGCACTGGCGTGGGAAACGACGGGCGACGGGGTCTGTGTTGTCGCAGACGGTCAGCGCTTCACTGCCAGCCAGCTTGTCATCACCGCCGGCCCCTGGTCTCCCGAGCTGCTGCCTGACCATGCCGACAGCCTGCAGATGACCCGCGAGATCATGCATTGGTTTCAGCCCGATGGCGGCGTCGAGGGGTTCCTGCCGGAGCGTTTTCCCGTCTATATCTGGGAACCTCCCGAGGGCGACGTCTTCTACGGCTTCCCGGCGCTCGACGGCCCTCACGGCGGAGTCAAAGTAGCGATCCACCATGGCGGTGCTGCCACGAACCCCACGGACGTCAACCGGGAGGTCGATGAAGACGACGTGCAGCGCATGCGCACCTGCCTGGCCAACCGCCTCCCCGCACTGGATGGCACCTGGTTGGACGGCGCCGTATGCATGTACACCAACACCCCCGACATGAACTTCCTGCTGGGCACCCACCCCGAGCACGCCAACGTGCACATGGCGACGGGTTTGTCAGGGCACGGCTTTAAGTTCGCCAGCGTAATCGGCGAGGTCTTGGCCGACCTCGTGACTGAGGGCGCAACGGGCATGCCGCTCGCGCCCTTCGCGCCCGATAGGTTCAGCTAACGAAACGACCGGGGTACTCGAGCGGGAATGTACCGCGGCGACCCCGGATAGAAACTCGAGGAGCTACTCCAGGCTGCCCGGATCCGTGTTCGCTCCGCACACCAGAGCCACGACCCTCTCTCCCTTGGCCGGAACGTACGCGCCCGCGCGCAGCGCGGCCAACGCCGCAGCACCGCCCGGCTCCACGATCAGGCGAAGACGGTCCCAAAGCGCCACCTGAGCCGAGCGAATCGCCGCGTCGGTCACCAACACCGCCTGGCCAACATGTTGCTGGGCAACGGCGAAAGCGATGCTGCCGATCTTTCTGGCAGCGAGCGAGTCGCTCGCCAGTCCCCCGACCTCGACCTCGACCCGTTCCCCTGCGTCGATCGCCGAGCGAAGCGTCGGGCAACTCTCCGGCTCCACCGCCACGACCTCGAAGTCTCCCTCGGCCCACGACGCGGTCCCCGCCATCAGCCCTCCCCCGCCGACGGCGACGAGCACGGTATCGACATCGGGCACCTGACTCATCAGTTCGCGCGCCAGGGTGCCGGCGCCCGCAACCACATCCGGCTGGTCATAGGCATGAACGACCATCGCTCCGGTCGCGGCTGCCCGCACCTCCGACGCCTCGCGAGCGTCGTCGTAGTACTCGCCCACCAGGCGCACCTCCGCGTCGTACTGGCGGAGTCGCGACAACTTGATCGGGGGAACGGTCTCCGGCACGAAAATTTCGGTCGGGATCCCGAGCCTTGTGCCGGCATACGCCACGGCCTGGGCGTGATTGCCACCTGACGCCGCGATCAGTCCGGCTGGTGGAACGACACCCGCCAGGACGCGATTGAACGCGCCGCGAGGCTTGAAGGATCCGGTGTGCTGCAAGAGTTCCAACTTGAGGATCACGCTATCGATCTCGAGCCCGAGATCGCGCCCCTGGATCTCGATACAGGGGGTGCGCCGAACATATCCACGCAAGCGGGATGCCGCCGCCTCGATCTCGGCGCGGCCAGGAGTTTCGATGGTCATGAGTCGAGGTTGGTGCGATCTGGCGCCGCTCCGGTGCGGCATGGTGCTGGAATTGACCACGCTGGGAAGCTATCGTCAGCGCTTCCCGGCGTCCGCGTATTGTGCACCCAGACCCCTGGCGCGTCCATGCAGTCAAACTCCCGCCCGGGCGCCGCCAACGGCGCCCTCACCGTGTTCGTCGCCGGTGCCATCGTTTTCCTCAGCTCGGCGTTCATCATGACGTTGGAGTTGGTGGCGGCGCGTCTCGTCGCTCAGCACCTTGGCGTGTCGCTCTATACCTGGACCGCGGTAATCGGCGTCATTCTCGCCGGCATCACGCTCGGCAACTACGCGGGGGGCAAGCTGGCGGACATCTACCCTGCCCGGAGTCTGCTCACGTCGTTGTTTCTCCTCTCTTCGGTGACCAGCCTGAGCGTGCTTCTGCTGGTCGACTGGATGGGCACGTGGGAACGGCCCGACTTCATGAGCTGGCCGCTATGGAATCTCTGGGCGGTAACGCTGACATTCCTCGGACCGGCCGTGATTCTCGGCACGATTTCGCCGGCCGCTGCACGCCTGGCGCTCAGCTCAGGCCGTCAGGTGGGGGCGACGCTGGGCGCGGTGTACGCAGCGGGCGCCGCCGGCAGCATTCTCGGTACCTTTCTCACCGGGTACGTGCTGATCGAGACTTTCGGCACCAAGGCGATCATTGTGGGAATCGCCGCGGGTCTTGGGCTGCTAGCCCTGATCGCCGGTCTGGGGATGCGCCGCAAGCCGACCAACTTCATCGTGACCTGGCTGCTCTGGGTGAGCTTGGTGGGCTCCGCGGCGATCGGGCCGTGGGACTGGGCAGAGCACTGGGGACATTTCTTCGGGCTTCGTTTCGATACCAGTGCCTACCACTTCGACGAGGAGAGCAGCTACTTCGCCATCGAGGTGTACGACGCCGAAGAGATGGAGCAGACGCGGGTGCTGGCACTCGACCATCTGGTGCACAGCTACGTTTCCATGGACGACCCGACTCAGCTGGTGTACTCGTACGAAGTGGTCTACGAGGCACTGACGAGGGCTCTGGCACCGTCGAGGCCCGACTGGAGCGCCTTCTTTGTTGGTGGTGGCGGATACACCTTCCCGCGTTACCTGGAAACGGTCTATCCGGACACCACCATCGACGTGGCCGAGATCGATCCAGCCGTGACCCGGGCCGCCCACGAAGCTCTGGGGCTGCCTCTCGATACCCGGATCACCACGTGGAATATGGACGCGCGCAACTTCGTCAGGGACCGTTCCCGACGCGTTGCGCGCGCGGAAGTTCCGCCCTACGACTTCGTATACGGAGACGCGTTCAACGACCTCGGGGTGCCCTACCACCTCACCACGAAGGGCTTCAACGACGCGCTGGCGTCGATCCTGTCGCCCGACGGCGTCTACCTCATCAACGTAATCGACGTGTATCGGGAAGGGTACGGTCGCTTTCTTGGGTCGATCGTCGGAACCCTGCAGCAGACCTTTCCCTACGTCTACGTCTTTTCTGGCGAAGCCGACGGCACCAGCAACGACCGTGACACCTTCGTGGTCCTGAGTTCGCCACGAGCGCTGTCGCTCGACGCCCTCGCCCGGCGCACGAACCCCCACGCCGGGACCTTGTTCGCCTGGGCCGAGAACGACACCCTCGGTGGCGACATGCGGACGCTGCTGGGCCGGGGGCATCACCTGGTACTGACGGACGAGCACGCCCCGGTCGACAACCTGCTGGCGCCCATCTTCGCTCTGCAGTGAACCGACACCGGCACTAGACTACGCGCATGACCAGTCAAGACAGGGCGCCGTCGACCCTGCTCAAACCCGTTTACCTGGCCGTCTTTCTCGACATGGTGGCGTTTGCCATCATCCTGCCGGTGCTGCCGTTCTATGCCATGAGCCTCGGTGGCGCTGGCCTGTGGCTCGGCATCCTGCTGACGTCGTACTCGGCCGCAAAACTCGTGGGTGCGACGCTCGCCGGTCGGCTGTCCGATCGGTTCGGTCGCAAGCCCCTCCTCCTCGTCGGGCTGTTCGGTTCGGGGCTCTCGTTCCTACTCACGGGAATGGCGGGGTCGCTCGTCGTACTCGCACTCGCTCGTGCGGTCGCTGGTTTCTTCGGCGGCACCATCGCGACCGCCCAGGCCTATGTGGCGGATGTCACGCGGCCAGGCGAGCGCGCCCGTTACATGGGCCTGCTGGGCGCCGCGATAGGTTGCGGGTTCATCGTGGGACCCGGCATCGGCGCGGGCCTCGGCCGTCACGGCTTCACGGTCGTCACGACCGTCGCCGCCGCGCTGGCAGTTCTCAACGCACTCGTCGCTTTCTTCCTGGTTCACGAAACACCGCGGCAGCGCGAACACAAGATGCCGCGCGGGAGCTGGCGCGAGCTCGTCGTGCAGCCGGCATCGATGGTGATCCTCGGCGCGATGTTCCTCACCCTGTTCGCCTTCGTTTCGATGGAGACCACACTGGCCTTCGTGGCCAGGGCCGAATACGACCTCGACGAGAGAGGCTTCGGCCTCATCCTCGTGTACGTGGGCGTCGTCATGATCATCGTTCAGGGCGGAATCGTCGGCCGCTTGGCACCACGGGTCGGCGAACGGCGCCTGGCGGCGATGGGGGCGCTGCTCTTGGGCAGTTCCCTGTTCCTGCTTCCCTTCGCCCAGAGCTTCGTCGCGGCGATGGCCTTTCTCTGCGTCCTCGCCGTTGGCCAGGGACTCGTGTCCCCTACTCTTTCGACGCTGCTTTCCCGACTCACCAGTGAGAGCGCTCAAGGCGGCATGTTGGGGCTCGGTCAGTCGGTGGCCTCCGCCGCGCGTGCCGTCGGACCGGTGCTTGCCGGCTGGCTCTATGACCAGGGGGTTTCGTGGCCTTTCGTCCTGGCCGGGACCGCGGCGATGATCGCCGCCCTGGGACTCACCTGGCTGGGCAGCGCGCGCGCGGTGAAGCTGGAGGCATAGGGTCCCGCAGTACTCGAACCGTGTGGGGCATCCGCGCGGGGTGCCGGGCGGTCAGTCCAGCTCGCGTAGGGGGGAGAGCCGATCCAGGATGTCGCCGTGCACGCGGCCATTGGAAGCAACGATGTGACGTCCGTACAGGACACGGTCCAGTCGGCGATTGCCGTGGAAATCGGTAACCAGGCCCCCCGCTTCCTGCACCAGCAGCGTGCCCGCCGCTACATCCCAGGCGTTCAGGTGCAGCTCCCAGAAACCATCGAGCCGCCCGGCTGCGGTGAAGGCAAGGTCCAGAGCGGCCGAGCCCATACGCCGCAGCCCTCCGGCAACGAGGCCAAGAGGTTCGATGTTGTCGAGGTTATGGTCCGCAACCGTGTCGCGCGCGTAGGGAAAACCGGTGGCGAGGATCGCGTCACCGACCTGCTCCACTCCAGACACTGCGATCCCCTCCCCATTCAACGTCGCTCCGCCCCCTCGGGAGGCGGCGAAGGTCATGCCAATCGCCGGTGCGTGAACAACCGCTGCGGTCAGTTCGCCGTCTTCCAGAGAGGCGATCGAAACGCACCAGAACGGAATGCCGTGCAGAAAATTGATCGTCCCGTCGAGGGGGTCGACGACCCAATAACGCCCCACACCCGCGCGCTCACCGGATTCCTCGGCCAACACCCTCTCTCCGGGTGGAACGGCCGCCAAGATCAATGCCTCCGCGGCGATGTCCGCCTCGCTGACGAGATCACGTCGCGCGCTCCCCTTGCGGGTGGCATCCGCAGTGCTCAACTGGCCGTAGTAGGACAGGAGCAGTTCCCCAGCCTGGGTCGCGATCCGCGTTAGCTCTTTGGCCGACAACTCTTCCCCCTAACAAGAACGCCCGCGAAGAAAACTCCGCGGGCGCAGTATAAGGGGGGCTCGATCCAAGGGTAGCTAGTAGGCGGCGAGTGCCTCCGCCTGAAGCACCCAGACAACGCGGTCTTTCGCATCGACGAGACCGTCACGCTTGAAGGCGTTGAACGCCATGCTCGTGGTCTCGCGAGTCGAGCCTACGAGTTCACCCAGGTCGGTCTGGGTCAGGCGCAGATCAACGCGCAAGCCCTTCTCGTCTTGGTTGCCGTGCTCGATCCCCAGTCTCGCAAGGGCGTGGGCGAGGCGGGTGCGCACGTCTTGCGACAGCAGGGCTGCCGAAGAGGCCTCGGCCCGGCGGCGGCGGCGGGCAATGACACTGCCTACCTGAAGCGCGACGTCGGGGTGCTGGCCGAGGTAGCTCGCGAACTGATCCCTGTCGATGATGCACACAAAGGCGTCGTCGACGACCTCGGCGTTCTCGCCGCGACGCTCCTCGCCAAGAACAGCGCCTTCGCCAAACAGGTCGCCCGTGCCGTGGAAGTCCAGGATCATGCGCTTACCGTTCGGCAGGTCCCTGAAGAGTTTCACCTTGCCGGATCGGATCACGAAGAAGTGGTGGGCCAGGTCGCCGTCGCGATAGACGTCGGTGCCGTTCTTGATGAGCCGCAGATCCGCGAACTTGACGAGCTGTCGCAGCTCCCAGTCGGCGAGCGACTTGAAGACGCCCATCTGCCTGAGGTGCCAATACTTGGCCTGCGAGACGGCGAGTGCCGTTCCCATGGTGGTTCCTCCGTCACAGTATTCGGTACGCTTCAAGGCCCGACGTCGAAGCGCTCTTGATTGCTCGGGAGTAACTTTGCGCGGGGTGGCCGTACGGTTTCCACGTTTTTGCAGAGAATCGACGGCAATCAGTCGCTGTGGGCGGCGCGGCTGTACACGCTCCAGACATACCCCAGCAGGAAACCCGTAACGCCCAGTATGAAGATGCCGCCCGTATGGCCAAGGAGCACATGGCCCGGCTCCGAGTTAGCGCAAATCATGCGCCAGGAGGCCTCGGCGGCAATGCCGGCACCGGTGCCGGCCAGGAACCCTGCCAGCATTGGGCGGAAGGGCAGCGCCCGACTCACCAACCATGCGACAAGGACCAGAATCGGGATGCCGATGAGGCTTTCGACGCGGAAGCAGCTCATCCACGTCGCCAGTACCCCGCCCGGCCCGGCTTCTGCCGGCGCTTGCATGAACATCAACAGGTTCACCAAGATCTGCAGTGAGTAGGCAGCCAGCACCATCACAAAGATAAGCCTGGTGGACACACGCCAGCCCGGGACGCCCTCGCGCAGCGCGATCACCAGAAGGCCCAGGGCAAGAAACACCTGTACCGCCACGGGAATCCAGCTGAGGAGCACGCCCATCTCGCCCGTCTGCCGCAACTCGTTGTAGACCAATGGCATCACCAGCACGCCGATGATGAGCGGTGCCACCAACGCCAGTCGTTTCCACGGTGGAGGCAGCGGCCGCACCGGCTTCATGTCGCCAAGAATCGCGGCGCGCAGCTCCTTCGGCAATGGCGGTGTCACGCTAGCCATCACTCCCCCCTCCTGCCATGGACTCCCGTAACCCCTGCACGCCTCGGAAGGAGCGCAACTTGGCAGCGCGCTCACTGATCCCCAGCATGTGTCCGACTTCGCGGAAGCTGAAGCCCCAGACGTGATGCAGCAACAACGCCTCGCGACGATCTTCGGGCACGTTCACGAGAGCCTTCGATAGCTCATCGCGGTCCGGGAAGAGCTTCGCCAGGCCCTCGATTGGCACCTCGGGGAGCTCGTCGAAGGCGGGAGTCTCGTGCTTGGCACGGCGAGCGGCCGAACGGCGCGCCATGAGAAAGACGTTGCGCGCGATGCCGAACGCCCAAGGCTTCACCGGTCGCCCCGGCAAATAGGTATGCCGGGAGCGGTGCAACTGCAGGAACGTCTCCTGCATAAGATCTTCTCCCCGCGCTCGGTCACGCGTCAGTGACGTCAAGTAATTTCTCAGAGGAACCGCGATCGCGGCAAATATTTCCTCGAACGCAGCGCCATCACCGTTCTGATACGCCACCATCAATTCGGCAAGGCGATCCGGTGTGGCCTCTTGTCCCACTGACGTTCCCTTTGCCCCGGGTGCCCGTTCGGTTACCGAGGCGTTGGTGCCGTTCCGCAAGTTGTTCTACCGCGACAAGAAAAGGCTAGGGAACGGCCGGTGCTGGAGATTACCATTTAACCGGCCACCGGCTCACCGAACCAAGTGTGCGAAGTACCTCTGCCCCGCACCATTTTTCCCGCGTCGTCGGCACCTTCCAGGGCGCACGGACGTATCATCTGAGGATCTCCATGAAGAAGATCGTGTTCTCGACCGTTGCGATCGCCGCCGCCGTCGCCCTGCCGAGCCTCGCATATGCTCAAACGAGCGACCAGGAAGCCTCCTTGTTTCTCGGGTACTCCTACCTGGAGGTTGACCAGAACGACGCCGACAGCGGGGGCACCCACGGGGTAATCGCCGACTACACCTACTTCATGGACCGTCGCTTTGGGTTCGTTGTCAACGCGGCCGTCAACTGGGGAAACGTCGCCGCCCCCCCCAATATCTTCACTATTTCCGAGGTCAGGTTGCGGCAATCGACGTTCCTCGTCGGGCCCCACGCCACACTGTGGCGAACGCTGACTTCCGAGTTCGGAGTGCGTGGATTGGCCGGAGCCGCGTGGCGCAAGGGCGATGGCATCGACAACGGCATCGACTTCTCCGACGAATGGGCGTTTGCCACGGGGGCCGAGGCACATCTGGACTTCCGTCTGAGCGATAACCTCTGGCTGCGAGCCGCTCAACCGGCAGCACTCTGGACGAACTTCGGCGACCGCTGGCAGTTCAACTGGCGCGTGTCGGCCGGATTCGTCCTGCGCGCCGGAGAAATCCTGCAGTAGGCGGCAGCGCCCCACTCAGGGTGATGGCAAGACCGGACACGCGTGTGGTGCGCTAGGTAGAATGTCGCGGACGGCCCAGCTTCTCGACAGCCAGTGGACCTCGGCGACGTGGACAAAGCAGAAGAGCCAGAGTTCCGCCTCGGGAAAGACAGCTTCCGCATCGGCGAGTGGACCGTGCACCCGACGCTGCACCAGGTAAGCCGCGATGGCCGCGTGGTCCGTCTGGAACCGAAGGTTTCGCTGTTGCTCCTGACCTTGGCGAAGGCTGGGGGGAATGCTGTCTCGCGGGACGACCTCCACCGTCGCGTGTGGCACGACACCTTTGTGACTGACAAGGCGCTCACCAGCGGCGTGGCCAAACTTCGCAGGGCGCTCGATGACAGCGCCTCCGCTCCCCGCTACATAGGCACCGTTGCCAAGGGCGGCTATCGCCTCCTCGCCCCTGTCACGCCCGATACGGGCGAACGCCATCGTCCGGACGACGTCACTCGGCGACGATCCAGGCGCCCTGTGCTCGGGGGAATGACGCTGGCGACCGTTCTCCTCGCTGTCATTCTCCTGGCAGCGGGTGCCATTCGGGGGCCTGGCGGGGAGGATCAAGTGCCCTCCCCGACGACGACCAGCATAACCACTCAAGACGGCTTCGAGCTGCACCCGTCCATCTCCCCTGGCGGCGAAACCATCGCCTACAGCCGTGCCGACGACTCGGGAAACTGGGACCTTTACCTGAGCCGCCCCGGCTCCGATCGGGAACTGCGCCTCACCGAGGATCCAGCGCGCGATGTACGTCCGGTGTGGTCTCCGGATGGTGCCCGAATCGCGTTCCTGCGGTTCACTGATGATACCTGCAGGCTGATGACGATGCCGGCGCTGGGCGGCGAACCAACACAGATCACATGGTGCGCCGAATTCGTGCCTGCGCGCGTGTTCTGGGGCCCGAAGCTGGACTGGTCATCCGATGGGCGATTCATCGCATGGCCCTGGAGAGACACCGCGGACGCTCCTGTGGCGATACGTGCCGTTGACCTGGCGACGGGACTTTCCCATCCCCTGACGCGGCCTCCGGCGTGGCACTCCGACGGCCAGCCGGCGTACTCGCCCGATGGTAGGTGGCTTGCGTTCTCTCGCCGCCGGGGCCGCAGCCCCGGTGATCTCTGGATCGTGCCGCTGGATAAGACCGGCCAGCCCGCCGGCCCCGAGCAGCAGGTGAGCTTCGAACGCCGGGTCATGATGGGACACGCATGGCTCCCAGACAGTCGCGAGGTGCTCCTGGCGTCGAATCGCGACGGCACCTTCAATCTGTGGGCATTCCCCCTACAAGGCGGCACACCGCGTTGGATTCCCGCACCGGGGGCAAACCTCAAGGAACCTACCCTGTCGACGGACGGCAGGCACATTGCCTACGAGAACTGGAACTACGACGAGAATATCTGGCGGCTAGACTTGGCCTCGCTCATTCCTGAGCTGCTCACCGACCATCGAACGGATCCCGGCGCCCAGGCAGCGGGACGGCGCGACACCGCGGCGATCGTGCGATCTGCTGCAAGCCAGAGCACATCGACCGCTCCCCAGATCGTGGCGACAGGAGCCCAGCGCCTCATCGCGTCGAGCCTCTGGGACTCGGGCCCGACCTATTCCCCCGATGGCTCGACCGTGGCTTTCGTGTCCAACCGCTCGGGTAGCTACGAGATCTGGATCACCGACGCCCAGGGAGGGGCTCCGAGACGGCTATCGAACCTGAACGCCGGGGTCATCGGTCCGATCACGTGGCGTCCGGATGGCAGCGCGTTGGTCTTCGAAGCCCGACCTGAAGGCCTGGCGCATCTGTACGAAGTCGCCGTTAGCGGCGGCACCGTTCGCCAGATCACCTTCGGCCCCCACGATGATGTCCTGCCGCAGATGGCGCCGGACGACGAAACGCTCTGGTTCGCCTCCAACCGGTCCGGGGAGTGGCAGA
Organism: Acidobacteriota bacterium; assembly: GCA_029263335.1. Lineage (GTDB taxonomy): Bacteria > Acidobacteriota > UBA890 > UBA890 > WLXD01 > WLXD01. Next base: position 12,235 of record JAJCXS010000119.1, read on the forward strand.
TCTGGCGGATGACCGCAGGGGAAGCGAGCCAGGTCACCCGCGACGGAGGCTACGCGGCCCGGCTGACTGCCGACGGAGAGGGACTGGTCTTCACGCGACCCGGAAAAGACGGACTCTGGGAGATGCCTTTACGCGGCGGCGACCCACGCCTGGCATTGCCTGCCTTGGCGGAGCGCGATTTCGGCAACTGGACACTGCACGGACGGCACGTCGTGTTCGTACGCCGAGATGTGGCGAGCGGCCAGACTCGACTGGCGCTGCATGACCTGGCGACTGGGAGCTCGCGCGATGTATTCGTTCCGGCCAACACCGTGATGGCTTCGCGGCGTGGGCTGTCGATATCTCCCGACGGGCGGTGGCTGCTATTCACTGCCCTCGACGACGCGACCAGCGACCTGCTCCTGGTGCGCGACCTGCGGCTGCGCTAGGCGACCACGGTAGCGTCACCTGATCGTGACCTTTCCGTGGCCTTTCGGTGGCTTCATTCGATGGACGATGGCGCACGATGCAGCCTTTGCGCCGCTCCCTCCCATCGACGGCAGCTCGTTCACGACTCTGATCCTGCCAACTCCAGGAGGCTCCTATGAGATTCACCCGCCACTCCTCCACCGCTCTGGCGCTGACGCTGCTCCTTTCCCTCGCCCTCCACAGCCAGCCGGCGGAGGCTCAGCCAGACGGCTACTCGGCCTCCCTGGCTGCCGCGATTGCCGACTGGAACGCGAACCTGGTCTCCGGAGCGGAAGTCCAGACACGAATCGCACATCAGTTCGACGACATCGCGACGGCCCACCGAACGGGTTGGGAGGCGGCAACATGGGCCGCCCACGCCTATACCCAGTTGCCGGGCGATGATCCTGCCGCCCGCCTCCTGCTCATGGACCGGGCCCAGGGCCTGCTGGACCAGGCTCGTGCTCGTTTCGCGGACGCGCCCGACAACGTGCTCTCCGACTTCCACATGCTGCAGGCCCTGATTCACTCGAATCGTTCGGCTACGGTGGAGGATGATGAAGAGCGCGCCCAGCTGCGCGCCCTCGCCCGCCGCGAGCAGGCAACCGCTGAAGATCTCGACGGTGACAACCCGCGCGCCTGGATGTTCCGCGGGTTCGCCCTGATTCGTGCCGATCGGACCGACGAGGGACGGATCGTCCTCACCAAAGCACTCGGCAAGTTCGATGCCTACCCCTCCGACAACCCTCTCTACCCCGACTGGGGCCGTCGCTGGATTGGCTTCTGGATGGGGGGCATCGAGAAGCGGGACAAGCAGGAGCTGCCGGCACGGGACCCACAAGGCGGCAACACGACATCGTCGCTGCAGGCACCGGCGAGCAACTCGACGCTGCCGCTCGTCAGTCCCCTCTGATTCCCTCGATCGGATCGACGCGTGCTGCACGATACGCCGGCAAGGCACTCGCCAGGGCAGAGATCACCAGAAAGAGCAACGCGGTGGCGGCAAACGTGAGCGCATCGGTGGGCGCCACGGAAACCAGGAGCGTGGCCATGAATCGCGTCAGGAACCATGCCGCGACCAAGCCGATAGCGATGCCAGTGAGGGCAGGCGCCAGGGCCTGACGGAAGACCATGTGAACCACATTGCCAACGCGGGCACCGAACACCATGCGCAGTCCGATCTCGCCCGTCCGCTGTCGCACGACGTAGGCCAGCACGCTGTAGAGACCTACCGCCGCGAGCGCCGCCGCGAGCACCGCGAATACTCCGATGAGCACAAGCGCGAATCTCGTCGGCGTCATCACCTCACGCTCGACGTCTGCCATGGTGCGCAGCCCTGATACGGGCAGACTCCCGTCGAGTTCCGCCACCGCCTGCCGCACCTGGGCGCCCAGACTTCCCGGCTCGACCGTCGTGCTCACATACCACTGGAGCGTGTTCGGGTCGCCGCCCTCACGGGCGTTGAAATAGACCGTCTCGGTGCTGTCGAACGCCGGCGACTGCGATCGCTGGTGTTGCACGATGCCGATCACCTCCATGACCTCCGGCTCAGGCCCGCGCCGAATCACCAGGTCCTTGCCGACCGCCCGCTCCCCCGGCCACAGGCGCGCGGCTACCAGGTTATCGATCACGACGGTCTTGGCCCCGTCGCCGGCGAAGTCGCTGGCCTCGAAGCCACGCCCGTCCAGCAGCCTCGTCTCCATCGTGTCGAAGAAGTCCGGCAGGACCGTGCGATAGGCGGCCTGCCCATATAGCGCGTCGTCCTCGAGCGCGGCCCGAGTCCCGTACCTGCCCATCAATGGGGAACCCCGCAACGGCAGCACATCCGCCGCTGTGACCGCCGCCACGCCCGGCAGGGAACCGAGCTTGGCCCGCAGCTCATCATGGAACGCGGCGCGACGATCCTGCGGGAACGCATTGCCCTGCAACTGCAGTTCGAAGGTCAGGACGCCCTCGGTTCGGAAGCCGGGGTCGGCCCCCTGCAACTCGGCAAAACTGCGCATCATGAGGCCGGCACCGACGAGCAGCACCACGGAAAGTGCGACCTCTGCGACGACCACCCCGGTGCGCAGGCGCGACTGGCCCGCGAGTCCGGACGAACGCCCACGCGCCTTCAGAACACCCGCCACGTCGGTATTCGAGGCATGCAGCGCCGGAATCACCCCGAATACGACGGCGGCCATCACGGTGATGGCCAAAGTGAACCCGAGCACGCCGCCATCGATGGCGATCGAACTCATGCGCGGGAAGTCCGGTCCGATCGCCACCAGGCTATTGATGCCGAAGCGCGCGATGGCGATGCCGAGCACAGCGCCGAGGCCGGCCATCAGCAAGCTCTCCACCAACAACTGACGCGTCAGACGACCGCGATTGCCGCCCACCGCGGCGCGCACCGCAAATTCGCCGTCGCGCGTGGTGGCTCGCACCAGCAGCAGGTTCGAGACATTGGCGCAGGCAATCAGCAGGACGAAGCCGACTGCTCCGAGCAAGGCCAGGATGAGGGGGCGCACACCAGCCGTCACCTCGCTCTGCATGGGCACGACGCGCAGGTCGTAGCCGGCGCCACGCGAGGATTCGCTGATCTCGTGCAGGAACCCTACCAACGCGTCCATCTCACCCTGCGCTTGGGCGGCCGTCGCCCCCGGCGCCAAGCGTCCGATGACCTCGAACATGGCCCCTCGCCGATCCGCGTTGACCAGATCGACCCTCGGCGTGAACCACGCGTCGGCCTTGCCGATGAACATCGTGTCTGCTGGCAGCAGGATGTTGAAATTGGCAGGCATGACGCCGATCACTTCGACCTCAGTGCCGAATATGTTGACGAACCCTCCGACGATATTCGGGTCGCCGGCGAGCTGATTCCGCCACAAGTCGTACGCGACCATGACCGTCGGGACCGAGGCGGTGGCCGGGTCCGCATCCGGGGCCAGCGGCTCCGCATCTGACTCCTGAAAGTCGCGCCCAAGCATCGGCGGGACGCCGAGCATCGAGAAAAGATTGGGCGTCACCTGCGCGACGCTGATTTGTTCCGGCCGCGCTTCGCGATCTACCAGCGTGGCGCGAAACAGGTTCACGCCGGCGAACTCCTCGATGCGCGCAGAGCGCTCGCGCATGTCCAGCAGGATGCGCGGCGAGATGGGCCAGTTGTAAACGGCCCGCGCACCGAGTTCGCCCCGCACGAAGACGAGTTCCTGCGAATCGTCAAAGGGCAACGGCTGCAACAAAACCGCCTGGACGACGCTGAAGATCGCGGTATTGGCGCCAATACCGAGAGCGATCGTCACAACCGTCACCGCCGTGAATCCGGGCGCGCGCCGCAGTGACCGAAATGCAAATCGGATGTCCTGAACAAGACCAGCAAACACGATTCAGCTCCCAGAGCGGGGATGGGCAGGGCAGCGCTCGACGTTTCGACGCCAAATGGTGCACGCCCCCTTCTCTCGATTAGACGCCCGCCGTAGGGCACGAGTTTAGTGCCGACATGCCGCGCTGGGTGCGGCAGTCGCGGATCCTCGAAAACCTTGAGCCCCCTGGCCTCGATTCACCGCGTTATTTGGTAAAGGGACGAACATTTCGTTCCGTGACAGAACCGTGAGGGCCAGCGCCATGACGACTCGACGGCAGATCCGACAGCTACTTACGATCAGTTCTCTCGTCGCGGTGCTCTGGGCCACGAACGCCGTTGAGGCGATGCAGCAATCACCGGTGCGGCGAACGGCGGGGGAACTACTGCAATCGCGGGCAGCGAACGCGCCGCAGGTAGGGCGGACTCGCACACGCGTCGACTACCGCGCTGATTCTGCGACCGACGTCGTTGTGCTATCGGCTCGCGGGCGCTTCGATGAGCGGCTGGCAGCAAACCCGGGCGACGGCCCACAGCAGGTCGGCCTTCACCGTGACCTGCCGGGCCCCTATCGCCGCCGAATTGACGGCGCCGACATGAATTGGACCGTAGTGCCTGGCGGGCGTGCAGCGGCGATCGTGATCCGCTCCCCGGGGGCACGCGCCATGCGCCTGGCACTTTCGCCGCAGCGGCTGCCCGCCGGCGCTGAAGTTGCCTTCTTCGACGCTGATACCGGCGGCTCCGCCTGGGGG
>JAJCXS010000120.1 GCA_029263335.1 Acidobacteriota bacterium
TCCAGCCACCGCATCGGCGCGACCTTCACCGAGCACACGTCGATCACGCACGCACCGGTTTGCAGGTACGGCCCGATGGCGTTGAGCGCGTCGCGCAACGCCTGCACCGGCACGCAGACCAACACGAACTCGCACGCCGCCACTTCGGCGAAGCTGCCCAGTCTTACCTGGGCGAGCGGTACTTTCGGCGATACGGCGTCGTAGGCCACCACATCCAGATGCTGCGCCAGATGCGAGGCAGCGAAGTGTCCGAACTGGCCCAGTCCGATGATGCCTACTTGTGGAGCGTCGGTCGACGTCATGAGCGAAGCTACGGCTGGTGTCGTGTCGAGGTGGACCGCAAAAAAACGAGGCGGTAGGGTCCCTGTTGCGCGAGCCTAACACCGGCACCCGTTTGCCGAGGGCCACACTGCCGCCAGGCTCGTCAGCCCGCCGCCAAGACTCGTTATGTATCTAGGAGTTTCCATGCACGCCTCACGGTCACGACGATCGCTCAACTTGCTGGCGCTGGTCGGCATCGCGATGCTGGTGTCAGCCTGCCAGCCCGACGCCACGACCGCGCCGAACGTTGATGCCGAGTCGCTCGCCGCGCTTGCCGATGACGTCTGGCAACGACAGCTAGACAACGTCACCTACGTCCGGCTGATGGAGGGGCTGCCCGTCGAGCAACTACCCGACCTGTCGTACGAGGGAGCCGCCGAGGAAGCGCAGTTTGCGCAGACGGTGTTGGAGCGTCTTGCCGCGATCGACGAGACCGAACTGGAACACGACGACTGGCTCACCTGGGCGGTATTGAAACGCAGCGCCGAGATGACCGTCGAAGGGCTGCAGTTCTACTGGTACTCCAACGTCCTTACGCCCTACTCGTCGGCGGTAGCCGGTCTGCGGCAGATTTTCCAGGCGGCGCCGCTGACAAGCGCCAGCGAGCTGACCGCCTACCTGGAGCTGCTGCGGCAGGTTCCGACCTACGTCAACGATGTCGAGATGCTCGCCCGCGGCAACGCCGAGAGCGGCTTCGTGGTGTCGGCGCAGAACATGCCGGCGGTCATCGGCCTGACCCGCGGGAGTATCCAGCCGGCTGACAGCGGCATGTTCGCGGCACCCGACACCCGCATGTCGGTAGCGGGTGAGGACGCCGCCGACTCGGCTCGCCTGGCTGCTTTCCGCGACGAGATGGCACGCGTCATCGATGAGGAGATCAACCCGGCGCTGGAATCGCTGGCCGAGTACCTGGAGACCGACTACGCGGCCGCCGCGCCCGAGGGTGTTGGCCTGGGCCAATACGACCTTGGTGATGCCTACTATCGCTACCTGGTTCGCTTTCACACCACGATGGATGTGACGCCGGCACAGGTACAGGCCATCGGCTACGAGATGATCGCCGAGATGAAGGAAGAGATGGCGGCCATTCAGGCCGAGATCGGCTTCGAGGGCAGCTTCGCAGAGTTCCGCGAGCACGTCCGTAACAACCCCGAGTACTACCCGGCGACACCCGAAGAGGTCGATGAACGGATCGAGTCGGCGGCTAACGCTTTCTACGCTCGCGCCGACGAGTTCTTCGCGCGCAAACCCGAAGCGCCCTTCGCAGCCAGGCGGTTGGACGCTTCTCTCGAGGCATCGCAGACATACGGCTACTACGACGCTCCGATGGGCGATGACCCGACGGGGTACTACTACTTCAACGGCTCAAAGCTCGAGGAACGCTCCTGGATCGATCTCAAGGGCCTCGCCTATCACGAGCTGTTCCCCGGCCATCATTTCCAGATCACCCGTGTGCTCGAAGACGAGAACCTGCCGGACTTTCGTCGCGCCATGTTCGTGACCGCCTACACCGAGGGGTGGGGGTCCTACTCGACCTTCCTCGGGCTCGAGGCTGGCATGATCGACGATCCCATCAGCCAGTACGGGATCTACATGCTGGAGATCTTCCTGGCCAATCGGCTGGTGGTGGACCCGGGCATGAACGCCCTCGGCATGAGCCTGGAAGAGGCTCGCCAGCACACGCGCGACAACACCTTCGAATCGGAGACCCAGATCAATACGGAGACGCTGCGCTACTCGACTGATATGCCCGGGCAGGCGCTCGGTTACCAGATGGGTAAACGCAAGCTGCTGCAACTGCGGGCGCATGCCGAGGCAGAACTCGGCGAGGACTTCGATCTGCGCGCCTTTCACGAGGCGGTGCTCAGCCCCGGTGCTTTGCCAATGACGGTGTTGGAACAACACATCGATTGGTGGATCGAGCAACAGCGCGGTGCGGCATAGTCGTCAGACTGGCCGCGGCGATCTTCAGGCTGCGCGCAGGTCCTGGTTGTGCTTGCGTTCGAGGTCCCGCGCCAGGTCGTTGAGCGCGTCGGCCACCGGTACGAGTTCGTCGCCCGAGCGCAGGCGGCACACGGCTGCATAGTCGCCTTCCCGGAGGCGTCCGATATGGCGGCGCAGCGCCACCTGCGGACCCACGAACTTGTGGGTTACCCAGATCGCGAATGCCGCGCACGCCATGCCGAGAATCGGGTATATGAGGGTCATCTTGAGGGCCAGCGCCTGCAGAGGGGCGCCGACGGCGGCCTGCAAGGTGGCGGGGTCGATGTCCGTGCCTAACAGCATCTGCGTCAAGATGCCGCGGAAGGCACGCACCATGAACACCTGGTTGACGACGGCGGCCGCCACGGCGAAGGCGAAGAAGTACAGGGCGTAGCGGTGTTGCACGCGGGGATCCTGCACGAGGTTGCGGATCTTCCGGCGATCCCTGCCGGTGGGGGCTTTCTTCTTCTTCAACATGATGGCTGTCCTCTACTGGAGGTTATGAATCTCTACCTGCGTGGTGATCTGGAAAGTGGCGTGATCTTGGTCGCCGATGTGAGTGTAGGAAGTGTCTTCGAGGTTCAACTGGATGGCGACAGAACGGATCGCATCGCGCTCGGCAGAACTCAGGGGCCCGGTCATCTCGGTGCCGTTGGCGTTGAAGAAGCGAAAGACCGGGAGGCCCGTAACCAGATCGGGGACAAGGACCTCGTTGGAGATGACGTTCGTCCAGGTACTACCGTTCCAGCAGTCGACGCTGCGCACGAGATCGGTGCCGCTGACGCTGTAGGTGAGTCGCTCCGCGCCACCGTTGACGGCGTTTTCGAAGGACGCGTTGCACGGAGGGAGCGGATCGCCGTCGTCAATGTCGGCGGCAAACTGGATCGAGGTGCTCGAGGCGCTCATGAAGGCCTGCGGGAGGTTGTCGATGCGGTAGCCGGCCAGACGTGTTTCGCGCGTCATCTTGTCTCGCGCTACGCGCGCACCTTGGCGCATCGACGTGTCGGCGGTCTGGGCCTCGTAGGTGTTCTGGCCACCCGTGAGCAGTGGCAGGACGCCGCCCAGGACCATCGCCAGCAGCGTGGCGGCGACCATCACCTCCAGCAGGGAGTATCCGTCGTGGCGCGAGAGACCTTGGCTGACCCTTGGAGGCGACATGGCTGCTACCGGTCGGCGACGATCGAGGTGACCGTCGTTTCCTTGATTACGCCCTGCGACTCCGCCGCCGCAATCACTCTGACGTCGATACGCATGTGGTCGCCGTTGTCGGTGAGCAGCCAGCGACGGGTGAACTCGGCGGCGGCATCGGCATCGAGGCTGGGCGTGTCGAAGTAGCCCGAGGTGTCAGCGGCAAGGGAGCCCCCGGCGGTGAGTCCGTCATAGCCGCGGAACTTCAGCTGTTCCATCATCTCGGACGCCAGCGATGTGACCTGGGTGATGTCGTCGGCGGCGTGGTTCACGGCGATGCTCATGCCGAACAACTGCGCCACCGAGAGCAGAATCATGAGCATGATCAGCAGAGCCAGCATCGTTTCCAGCAGCGAAAATCCGCGCTCGCTGTTCACTGTCCGGCCTCCTGGAACCAGTTCTCGATCGTGATTCCTTCGATCGATCCGTAGCGCAGTTGCCCCGGCATGCCCGGCGGCAGGTTCGTGCTCAGGTCGGGCACGTGGAAGATGGCGGGAACGTTGGTGCCCATGTCGAACCAGCGCGAGACCATGGCACCGGCCACCGCAGTCTGCTTGGAAACACGAATGTGATTCTGACTGTAGATCGCGGCCATGACGTTGACGTTCGAGGCTTCGTCGATGAGGATGTCGTCGCTCGCGATCAGACCGAGATTGCCACCGACCAGGTAGTCGCCCACGGGCGTCAGGAAACCGTCAACGTGGATATCGTCGTTGGTGTAGATGGTGCCGGTGCCAATGTAATTGACACCTCGCAGGCCGGGTTGACCGTGCGGCTGCCCGAGTCGGATGTCGTCCGCCTTGATGATCCCGCTGATGGTCATCGTCAGCGTGTCCGGGTCCCAGCTGATCGAATTGCCGTTGCCGTCGGAGTGGCTGAACGCGCTGATGTTCACCGAGATCTCGTTCTCGGTGATGGTCAGCGAATTGGCATCGAGGAAGGCGCTGTGGGATGCGTAGCTGGTGCCCGTATTGGGGTCGACATAGGGGTCGGTTAGCGCGGGGAACTGCACCTGGTCGGTGTCGTACCCACCCGTCGTGTCGGCGTAGACGTCGGACGACGGACCGACGGTACCGTCCGAGCGCACAGCGTCGATCATTTCCTTGAGGCCATTGGCGTCGTCGTTGGTTTGCCCGATGACGGCGCTTCCTGTCAGATCCACGTTGGCGTCCTTGGTGCGAATCACCGTGCCGAGAGTCTCGGTGGACACGCCGTTGACCTCGACAGTGGGCAGGCTCGGCAGCTTGGCGGCATCGGTGGCGCCGAACCAGCTGACGGCGTCGCCATAGTTGTTGCGGATGTCGCTGGTGCCGCCGAACTCGATCGTGGGCGGCGACGCCGCGTTGCCGAGCACGTGGATCGACCCGCGCACGGCCACGTGTCCGTTGATCGAGTTACCGGCCGCGCCGCCTTCGGCGAAGATGGCGTTGTCCCAGACGCCGTGGGCGTTGACGGTCGGCCGGATATCAGCCCGGATAGCCTGTGCGGCCTGTTCGCCGAGGCCGCCCGCGCCCTCAGACCGGACCCGGAAGGTCAGCACCGGCTTCGTACCCGACATGGCCACCGTCGGGGGCAGATAGATCTCGCGGGCGAACGTTCCGTCGCCGAGGGTGGTGAGCGAGCCCAACGCGTAGTAGTCGGGGATGACATCGCCATTGCCATCGACGGCCAGCGTCACGGTCTTCCCGTCGATGGTGATCGCGGTCGGGAAGGGGTTGTGGATGGTCCAGTTCGTTGTGTTGATGACCTGCTCGATCCACGTCGAGGAGACGCCCAGATCGAGGACGGTCTGCTCGATTCCGGAGTCGGCGGCGTAGTAGGCCGTCGCACGGTTGCGGTAGTTGCCGGAAATACCGAGTTCCGTCATTCCGGAGCTGGCCAGGCCGAGTCCCATGACCAGCGTGACCACCATGACTAGCAACGTGATGACGAAGGCAGAGCCCCGCTCACCGAGTGGGGGCTGGCCGGGTGCCGCACAAGCGATGTTGTTCATGAGTCTGGCCCAAGATATGAAAGGACGTCAAAGCGCGCAAGAACGCATCAATAGTCACTGATGGACTCCCAAAATCCAACAGGGTTAATCAGTAAGGAGGCCAGCGGTGTCCTGCAGCACGCACGAGTTGCGGCTAGCGAACCGCCCTTCGCACCGCGCCGCCGGGGCGGGCCTCGGTGGCCTTGTCATCGGCCCATACGACCTGACCGTTCACCCACGTCTTGTGTACGCCTTCCGCCTGGCGCAGCGCATATCGAAAGGTGCTGCGGGCATGGATCGTGGCTGCGTTGAAGGCGACTAGATCTGCACGACGTCCAACCTCGATTACGCCACGATCCGCTAGCCCGAGCCGCGCTGCGGGCATTGAGGTGCCGCGTTGCACAGCGCGTTCGAGACCGATGACGCCACGCTCGCGCACGTAGTGCCCGAGCACGCGTGCGAAGGCTCCAGCGCCACGCGGATGGGCGCTTCCCACGCCACCATCGCTGGCGGTCATGACGAACTCGGAGGCCATCAGTCGGTCGACATCGTCATCGCTCATGGTGTGCCCGATGACGCCTGAACCTCCTGCGGCCATCATCCGCATGTAGGTTGCGACTTCGGTCATGCCCCAGTTGGCGGCGACCTCGTCGAGGCGCAGGCCGTTGGCTGTCGGGTCCGCCTCGTAGCCCACGATCTGCAGGCGCTGGCCGCCGCCGATCGCGGCGAGCCCTGCGCGCACCTCTTCGGCATCCTGGAACTTGCGCGAACGGACGACGATCGAGAGGCCGGATTGCCAGGCAGCATAGGGGTATTGGTCGGCCAGCACGTCGATCCCGTTGGCTCGTGCCGCGGCGATGCGTCCGAGCACCTCCACCGACTTGCCCCACACCGAGGCGTTCCCCGCCTTCACGTGTGAAATCTGCACGGGGATGCCGGCCTCATCGCCGATTCGGATAGCCTCGCCCACCGCCCCGAGGAGTCCCTCTTCCTCGTCGCGAATGTGGGACATGTAGAAGCCGCCGTACTGTGAGACCGTGCGTGCCAGCTCGACGAGCTCCTCGGTTTCGGAGTAGAAGCCCGGATCGTACTCGAGGCCGCTCGACAAGCCGAAAGCGCCCTCGCGCATGGCGCGATCGACGCGCTGGGTCATGTCGACAATCTCGGCGGCGGTCGCGGCCCGGGCGTAGTCTGCACCCATCGCCGCACGCCGAACCGTGCCATGCCCGATCATCGTGGCGACGTTGAGGGCCAAGCCGATTTGATCCAGCTCGTCGAGATAGTCCGCGATCGGCCACGGCGAGTTGCCATCGGCGCCCACGACAATGGTCGTGACCCCCTGCGCGATCTGCGTGCGCGCTGAGGGGTCGCCGGCGAGGCGGTCGGTGGAGTGGTTGTGGATGTCGATGAATCCCGGTGCCAGCACCAGCCCGGTCAGATCCTCAACGACGCTGCCCGCCGGAGCCTCGACCGATCCGGCCGGGCCCACGGCCGCAATTAATCCCCCGGTGATCAAGACGTCTCCGGCGAACGCCGGGGTGCCCCTGCCGTCGACAATGGTGGCACCGCTCAGCAACACCGCTTCGGACGTCTGCGGGCTCGCCGACGCTGCTAGCGCCGCGGCGAGGAGAACCGGAAGGGCCAACACCGTCGTGGAGCGCTCGAACATGTCATTTCTCGGGTAGTAAGCCGCCAGGGACACTCTGCCGGCGCCTGCTAGTGGGGTTTCGGAGCATCGCATACCATGAGGCAATACATGCGTCACGTGTCTGAATAAGTCGGACCATTTCTTCCTACCGTCTTCATCAGGTCTATGACTACCCTTCCTCCCGATCGCTTCGACGTTATCGTCGTCGGCGCCGGGCCCGCAGGCGTGACCGCCGCGATGGCCCTTGGCAAGTCCGGCTTCTCCGTTCTGGTCTGCGAGGCCGCTATCTTCCCAGGGGCCGAGAACTGGTCGGGCGCAGTGTACTTCGCCGAACAGCTCGAACACCCGGAGGCGTTTGGCAAAGAGATTGTCGAGCGGGCGCCGTACGAGCGCCGCTTGGTGGAGCGCGGGGCCTACCTGTACAACGGCCACAGTTTGGTCGGTGCCAGCCTCCGGTCGCCGGACGCGTTTCGTTCCTGTTACACGGTCTTGCGGCCGGTCTACGATCGCTACTTCGCCGAGGTGGCGCGCGAACACGGCGTCGTGCTGGCGTGCGAAACGACGGTCCAGAGCCTTATCCGCCATCGCGGCCGCGTCATCGGAGTGCACACCGAACGAGGCCCGGCGTATGCCGACGTGGTGTTCCTGGCCGAGGGCGATGCCTCGCACCTGGTGACTCAGGAGGGCTACGAGCGCGTATCTGAGGAGCAGCAGGCCGACGGCGCGCCGCATTTTCTGCAGGGGGTCAAGGAGGTCGTCTCGCTCGATCCGGAGGTGATCGAGGAGCGATTCGGGGTGGCGCCGGGCGAGGGCGCTGCCATGGAGATGTTGCTGCGCAACGCCTCGCGTAAGGGCCGTACGGTCCGCCTGAACATGGGCGGCTTCATCTACACCAACCGTGACAGCATCTCGCTCGGGTTCGTGTTGCCGCTCGACAATCTCAAGGATCACTTCCAGGGCGATCACAACCTGTTGATGGAGTGGTACAAGCAGCTACCGGAAGTGGCCCGTCTAATCGATGGCGGCGAGATGACCTCTTACGGCGCCAAGATTATCCGCGGCGGCGGCCTCCGCGAGATCCCACGGTTGGTCGACGACGGCCTGGCGATCGGCGGCGCGGCATCCGGCATCGGTCTCGACTTTCCGTACCCGAACTTCACTGGCCCGGCGGCGGCCATGGGGCTCTACTTCGCGCGCGCCGTGCAGGCGATCGCCAGCGAGCACGGAGGCGCCGGTGCCAACACCAACCCCACCAGCTCTCCGTATACCGAGGAGGCGCTGCGCAAGAGTTACCTCGCGGAGGTGAAGCGCAGCCATTACTACCGCAACGTCGAGTACCTGCGCGATTGGCCGGCCTACATCGAGAGCACCCAGTTCTTCTTCGACCGCCAGCTCGATGTTGTCAACAGTGCGGCGGTGGTGGTCTCGCGGCCGGATCGCGGCGCCCTGGGGCGCTGGTGGGACCTCGCTCGCGTGCTGCGTCGCGCCCTGCCGGCGGGCAAGGTCGGCGAGGTGACCGCGGACGCCAAGACCCTGATGTCCACGGTCGGCTTTGCCGGCATGGTGAGGGCGGCGATTACTCCGACCAATCTCGTGCGCATGCTGTGGAATACGGTGGGCGCGCTATTGCCGTTCAACTCCGACGCGCGCATGGGCGCGACCGAACCCGCGAGCGGGCTGTCTGCGACCGGTGTTGCCGAGGCAACGGCGCACGACGGGTCCAGGCTGCGCGGCATCTTCCGGGTGGCCGCCGGCGCGGAGGACCCGGGGCGACCGCCGCTGTTGCTGCGTTGGTTCTGGCGGCGTTACGGCGGCGCGTTCGCGAGCGCCTTCAACGAGGTGTACACGAACGACGACGTTCCCATCGGCGACAAGCTACGCGCCGCCGCGCGTCATGTCGGCGGCCGCGCCTCGGTCTGGGACCTTGTCTTGAAGCTGCTCCTGGGCGTGGCGATGGGGCTCACCTTCGCCCTCCAGGCGCTGGTCGAATGGGTGCAGCACGGAGTGTTGTCGTGGGACCTGTCGCGATTCCGCGAGGTCAGCTCCAACAAGCTCATGGAGACCAACCGCGAACGCATCAGGCTCGATGACCGCAGCGTTGCCGTGAGCATGCCTCTCGACAACAAGCTCGGGACGATTACCTATCGCGAAGGCCACACATCTCATATCAAAGTGATGTGGCCAGATGATCTGGGCGCTCGGCACGACATCACGAGGTCGTCTCTGTGGAACATCTGCCCGGCCAAGGTGTACGAAGTCCGGCGCAATCGCGCGGGTCATCCGGGCGTGATCGTCAACTTCGACAACTGCATCAAGTGCGAGACTTGCTGGCGCGCAACCGACGACGTGCATTGGAGCCGAGCGACACAGCAACGGCTGATCTATCAGGTGTACACGCCGTGCCAGGCCGAGCTGCACGAATACCTCGACACGCGTGATGAACCGCGTCCGCGGCTTGGCCAGGGGCGGGCCTTCAGCGACACCGTGGTGGGAGCGATCGAGGCCATCGAATTGGCGGTCGACGGGACCACGACCGCAGCACGCATGACCGCTGCCCTCGAGCGCACGGGCGTCGCACTAAGCGCCTTCGGAGACGATCTGCACAACTCTCCGCTGACGCTGGGCGCCGGTCGTCGCGCCAATCTTGCAGCGCTGGCTGCGGGCGCCGTGGAGTCGTTCGCGCTAGCACACGAGGCCTGGGACAGCCCGCCGCTCGACCAGCTGAGAGTCGCTTGTGGCGATGATGTGCAGACACTTTGGGACGACGCGCAGACGCGTGTCGCCGAGTTGACCGAGCACGTTCAGGCCAACCGTTTCTTCTGGGCTGAGCTGATCGGCAAACAGCTCCAAGACCATCACTTCGCGATCATCGCGGCGGCGTGTTCAGTCAGTCTGAATGGCGCAGCGGGCGATGCCGCGGCGAGCGCGGATGGCGAGATGGCTCGCTGGCACGACGCCCTGGCGTGGCGCGGGCGCGAGGCGGAGGGAGCGTCGTTCGACGACGTGCGGTTGGCGCTACGCGAGACGGCCGCGGGTTTGTTCGATACCCACGCGCTCCGCGAGATCGATCGAGGCGGTGACCTGAACGATGAGCAGGTTGCCTGGCTTTGGGAACAGGCGAGTACCGTGGCCGAAAACGCGGCGGGGCGCGAGGTCTTGCTGGAGGAACTCGCGGCAGTCGATCCGGCGTTGTCGTATCTGGTGGGGTCGCACCTGTTGGCGGCTGACGTGCTGGCCACCGCCGGTCAGGCGCCGCGGCATCACTGGCTCGCGCTGGTACACGGAGGCGACCGACAGCTCGCCGACGGTCTGTTGACGGTGACGGCGGACTTCGTGCCCACCGCCACGGCGCGGCAGTTCGTGGTCGTGACCGGCGAGCATGGCGTTTTGATCGATGCCGATCAGCATGGCGTCGAGCTAAGCGACGTCGGCACGGTAGGGCTGATCGGCGCACGGGTACGACGACTGCGAGCTCGCGACCTGCCGGTCGAGGGTGCGTTCAGCGTGGCCCAGCAGCTCGATCCGGTCAGCCTCGAGACCCCAGCCGCGGGCGAGCCCTGGGCAGGCCTGTTGCAGAACGCCGCCGGCGCTTTGGCCGCGACCGTGCGTGGTGCCGGCGGTTACCTGTTGACTCGCGCGCGCGAACACGCGTCCGGACGCGTCCAGTTCCCCGGTGCTTTCGAAGACGAAGGAGGCCGCGACACGATCGCGAAGTTCGGCGCGGTCAAGCAAATGCTGGCCGAGATCGAAGCTCATCGCTATGTTCTGGAGACCGCCGCGATGACCGGCATAGCCGGTGACGATGCCTGGACCGATCGGGCGACGGTGAAGGTGCTCGCCGCGGACGCCTTCGGCCCCGGCGAGCGCTCGATCACGTACCTCGCGGGTCAGCTATTCGGCGGCACGGCGTTTTCTGAGGACGACGTTATCGCCAAGTTCTATCGCGACAGCGCTCCTTACAGATTCCTGCTCGGACACAACGACGCGCTGCGCGTCGAGATTGGCCGCCGCCGCCTCGCGGCGGACACGCTGGTGCCGATCACCGATCGCGAGAACGACTGGCTAGGGCGGGCGGCCGAGATGGGCGCGTTGGCCGAGCCGGCGGCAAGGTTCGTGACCTCACTCCACATCTTCGAGGCATGGGCCAACGAGGCCAAGGGTGCTGAGGATGATCTGCTGCTGCACGCCGCCGGCGACATGGTGGTGCGCGCCATCGCGGCCAAGGCAGTACTGGTACGCGCTGCGCGGCGTCTCGAAGTCGGGCTGCCGACGGTTGCCCTGGCGGAGGCGGCTCGCCTGCTGGCCGACCGACTCATGGCCGATGCGCCGGCTCTGGTGGAGGAGCCTGCGTTGGAGCAACAGACGGTCGCCGCGGGTAACGATCTGCTGACGCACGGTGATTTGTTCCCGCCGCCGGCGATCTCCGACGCCGAGCCCTACGAGAGCGTTCACGGTGCCGAACGTCCGCATGGTTCAGGCGAGTGGCTGATTCACGGCTTCGACCCCGAACAC
>JAJCXS010000121.1 GCA_029263335.1 Acidobacteriota bacterium
TCAGGAATCGACATACCGATGCATCCGTCGTGGTTGTTCCTTCCGCGGCAGCGGGCTTCGCCAAACGGGGATTGCCATCGCTACGCGCGAGCCGCGAGGACTATGGCGCCTGGCTCGAAGCCATGCAGGAGCTGACCGACGGACACCTGGCGGATCGGCGCCGCAAGCGACTCGACGCTGCGGCGCCAGAGAGCCCGCTCGTGTTCGTGGGGTCATGGAACGAGGAGTTCGAAGGGCATGCGCTGATGCCTGCCGCGCAGAGCCGCGCGCTCGCCGATCGGCGTCAGGGCGGCTTCGACTGGCTGTACGCGATCAAATCACGGTACGGCGTGGCACCGGTCGCCTGAAGGTCGTGGCCCACTGGCGGCAGCGCTAGAGGTTGAATAGCCGCCGACAGTTCGCCGCCGTGACCTCTCCCACCTCGTCGGCACTGCGTCCGTGAATCTCGGCAACGCAACCGGCGACCTCGCGCACGAAGGCGGGCTCGTTGCGCCGCCCCCGATGCGGCACAGGCGCCAGGAACGGAGCATCGGTTTCGATCAACGTTCGCTCCAGCGGCACCCGGCCGATCGCTTCTCGCACCTCCGGCGCGTTCTTGAACGTAGCGATTCCTGAAAAGGACACGTAGAACCCCAGTTCGACCACCTGCTCCGCCATTGTCGGGTCCTCCGTGAAGCAGTGGATCACGCCCCGTAGCTGCCCCGTTCGGGCGCCGCCATCGGCGAGCATGCGCACCATGTCCTGTTGGGCTTCGCGACTGTGAATCACGACCGGCAACTGGAGTTCAACCGCCCACTCCAGTTGCTGTTCGAGGATCACCCGCTGCTGCACCGGTGGCATGTCGTAGTGATAGTCGAGACCGATCTCGCCCACCGCCACCACGCGTTCGTGAGCGAGTAGGTCGCGAACCTTCGACATCGACTCCGAGTCGGCCTCCTCGACGTTGTGCGGCGCGAAGCCCACGGCGCCATACAGCGCCGGCGAACCCGCGGGCGTGGCCCGATCCAGGAGATCCACAACGCCACGACTACTGGCCACGTTGTAGCCAATCGCGATCACCGCCTCCACGCCGACCGCGCGGGCCCGCAGCAGGACCTCGTCGAAATCGTCATCGAAGCGCTCATCGGCCAGATGAGCGTGCGAATCGATGAGTCTCAACGTACCTGCAGGCCCGAATCCATCCAACGGTCGAAGGTGACCAGCGTCGGGTTGCCATCGGCGTCGGAAGCCGCGAGCACCATTCCGTTCGATTCCACGCCACGAATCGTGGCTGGCTTGAGATTGGCGACCACGACGATCTTCTTGCCCGGCAGCTCATCGGCGCTGTACGCCTTGGCGATGCCCGCCACCAGCTGGCGCTCTTCGCCACCGACGTCGACGATGAGCCGCATTAGCTTGTCGGTGCCCTCGACCCGTTCGGCGCTCTGGATTCGCGCCGTCCGCAGTTCGATATTCATGAAATCGTCGATGGTGATCATGGCGGCGCCGTCCGTGCAGAGAGGAGAGAGTTGGAGCGCCGATTATAGCGACCCGCGGACAGGGCTCGTTTGCACGCCACCACGGAGGGCTGTTCACAGCAATCCTCGGTCGCGAAGACTGGCAAAGCCCTCGGCGGCCACGACCAGATGGTCCAGCACGCGGATGCCGAGCAAATCACCCGCCTCGACAAGCTGCCGGGTAATGCCGACGTCCTCGCGGCTCGGCGACGGATCGCCGGAAGGATGGTTGTGGAACAGAATTACGGCGGGCGAAGCCGACAGCAGACACTGGCGAAAGACCTCGCGAGGCCTGACAACGCTCGAGCTCCAACCGCCGCGCGAGAGCACTTCGGCCCGCAGGAAACGATTGCGGCCGTCCAGCAGCGCCACCCCGAAGCACTCGTGACGTTTTGCGCCAAAACGTGCCATCAGGTAGTCGGCGAGGTCCTGCGGCTGGCGAATGACCTGCCCCCGCGACGGCACCGGCGAGGCGCAACGCCGGCCGATTTCGAACACCGCGGCCAGGCGCGAAGCTCCGGCGTTGCCAATGCCGGGCCGGTTTCGCAGCTCGCGCAAGTCGCAGCGCGCAAGCTCGTTCAGCGAGAGCGCCGACATGAGCCCACGGGCAATGGCCAGCGCACTGCGGCCGGCCACGCCGGTGCCAATTACCAGTGCCAGCAGCTCCTCATCGGCCAGAGCGCTCAGCCCCACGTGGCGCAATCGCTCCCTCGGTCGGTGGAGGATCGCCGTATCCGCTGTTGCCGTCGAATGCTCCTTCACGCACCATGTAGATGGACGCGCGCGGCGGAAAGTCACTGGCGATCGGCAGAAACTCGACTTTTCCGTGCGCTATTTCGTCCCAATAGGTGGAGACGAAGACATTGGTGACACCTTCCGGAACAGCAATGGTAGAAGCGCCGGCGGCCCCCACCGACGACCAGCTGGTAGCGCGCACGCTCAACGGCGACGTAGGTGCGTTCAATGACCTGGTAGTGCGGTGGGAGACGTCCTTGTACCGCTTCGTCGTGCGCTACCTGGGAGACTCCGAGGAAGCGCGCGATGTCTGCCAGGAGGCCTTCCTGAAGGCGTACACCAACCTCGACCGCTTCCGCGGTCAGGCGAAGTTCTCGTCGTGGCTTTATCAGATCGCGCTGAATCAGTGCCGCTCGCAGTTCCGCCGCGCCAAGTCGCGGCCAACGGTATCGTTGGACGAAGATGAACAGCTCGGCCACCTGCAACTGGTGCCGGCCGATGCGGAGGCCCCCGACGCGTCGGCGATCAAGTCGCAGCAGGCCGTCGAACTGCAGGCCGCGCTCGCACATCTGCCGGAAGATCAGCGCACCGCCATCATCTTGAAGGAGTATCACGGGCTCAAGTTCCGCGAGATCGCGGAAATCCTGGAGACTCCTGAAAGCACCGTAAAATCGCGGCTCTACCACGGTCTTGAATCGTTGGCCAAGAGCCTTGGACACCTGAAGACCGAAGGACTACGACCATGAGCGAGAACAGCACGGAGCTCCGTGAGCTGCTGATCGAGCTCGAGTACGGTGAACTCGATCAGCTCGAAGCCGCAGAAGTACAGGATCG
>JAJCXS010000122.1 GCA_029263335.1 Acidobacteriota bacterium
GTTGCCGAAGAGGACCTGACGCTACGAGGTGCGGGCGAGTTGCTCGGTTATCGACAAACGGGGGCCTTCGGCTTTCGCATCGCCAATCCGCGCCGGCACTACGACTGGTTGGTGACGGCGCGCGATGTGGCCGCGGACTTGCTGGACTCCGACGGCGAGGAGGCGCGCGACTATCGCGACGCACTGCGCCACAGCTGGCGCGCGCGCATGCGGCTGACGAGGGCAGGGTAGTGCGCATCATCGCGGGGAGCGCCAAGGGGACACGCCTGGAGGTTGCCGGGAACTCGGAACTCAGGCCCACCGGCGACCGGCAGCGGGAGACGCTGTTCAACGTGATTCGCGATCATATCGAGGGAGCAACGGTCCTCGATCTGTTCGCCGGCAGTGGCGCCCTGGGCCTCGAGGCGCTGAGCCGCGGTGCCGATGCGTGCGTATTCGTGGAACGCGACCGTGGCGCGGCACGGACGCTGCGCGACAATCTCGAGCGCTGCAAGCTGCAGGAGCGCGGGCGAGTGATGGCGGCCGACTGGCGCGCCGGCATCCGCCGCCTGGTGGGCGAGGGCGCGAGCTTCGATCTGTTGCTGCTGGATCCTCCGTGGGCCCGGGAGGCGACATCGGAATGGCTCGCCGGGCTCGAGCCCGTGGCGGCGCCTGGCGCGATGCTGTGTCTGGAGCGACAGCGTGGGCCCGCACCCGTTGCGGGGCACAACTGGGCGCTGCGCCGAACGCTGCAGGTGGGCGACACCGCGTTCCATCTGCTGGAGCGCATAGTGCCGCCTGACGAGGGCTGCTAAAGTGCGATTTCATCGCCATTCCGAGCGCACACCAGGGGACCAGTCACGTTGCGAATCGCCATCTATCCCGGTTCTTTCGATCCGCCGACCAACGGCCACATCGACATCATCGGCCGCGCCCGGCAGGTGTTCGACAGAGTAGTGGTGGCGGTCCTGCGGAATCCGCGCAAGGACCCGATGTTTTCCGTGGCCGCGCGCCTGGAGATGCTCGAGGAGGCCATTGGCGAAGACGAGGGCGTGCAGGTGGTGGCGTTCGACGGTCTGCTGGTGGATGCGGCCCGTGAGCACGAGGCACACGCGATCATTCGTGGCCTGCGGGCGATCTCCGACTTCGAACACGAGTTTCAGATGGCGTTGATGAATCGGCAGCTCGACGATCAGGTGGAAACGCTGTTCATGGTTCCTCACGCGGCCTACACGTACCTCTCTTCGAGCCTGATCAAAGAGGTGGCGGGACTGGGAGGGTCGGTCTCCGATCTCGTGCCCGCCGGTGTTGAACTTCGACTCCGGGAGCACCACGGCAAATGAGCGAAGTAATGGCGATGAAGCTCTCCGAACGTGTGCAGCAAATCGGCCCCTCCGCGACGATGGCGGCGAGCGAGCGCGCAAGGCAACTGCGCGCCACCGGCGTGGACGTGCTCGATCTGGGGCCGGGCCAGCCCGACTTCGACACTCCCGAGCACATCCGCGAGGCAGGGGTGCGGGCGATTCGCGAAGGACGCACGCGGTACACCGCGGTGGCGGGTATCCCCGAACTGCGCGAGGCCGTGGCGGACCTGTATTCCCACCGCGAGGGGATCATCTACCGCCCCGAGGAGACGATGATTACCTGCGGCGGTAAGCAGGGGCTGTTCAACATTTTCGCGGCGCTCCTTAATCCCGGCGACGAGGTGATTATCCCGACCCCGTACTGGGTGAGTTTTCCGGAGCAGGTGAAGCTCGCCGGAGGCGTCCCGGTGCCCGTGGACACTGACGAGGCTGACGGCTTCGAGCTGCGCGCCGAGACCATTCTCGACGCCTGCACGGAGCGCACCAAGGTGGTCCTGCTGAACACGCCGAGTAACCCGAGCGGTGCGGTGATCGGGCGCGACGAGATGCAGGATCTGGCGCGGTTGGCGCTCGAGCGGGACTTCTACCTCCTCGTAGATGAGTGCTACGCATCGCTCGTTTACGAAGGTTCCGAACACGTCACACCGCTGGTGGTAGGTCCGGAGGCCAAGGACGTGACGATCTTCTGCGGGTCGTGCTCCAAGTCCTATGCCATGACCGGATGGCGGGTCGGCTACGTGGCCGCACCAGCGCCGCTGATCAAGGCGTGCTCGAGCCTGCAGGGGCACTCCACCTCCAACGCTGCCTCGGTCTCGCAGTACGCCGCGCTCGAGGCGCTGGTGGGCGATCAGACGCCCGTGCGCCAGATGCTGACCACGTTCGCCGAGCGTCGCGATGCAGTGTTGCCGCGCATTCGCGAGATCTCCGGAATGACCTGCGTCGAACCCCGAGGAGCCTTCTACGCCTTCCCGAACGTGAACGGGTTGCTGTCCGAGGACCTGGCCACCTCCGCCGACCTGTCCGCGTGGCTGATCGACGAATGCCACGTCGTCACCGTGCCGGGCACCGCGTTCGGGCGCGATGGCTACCTGCGGCTCTCCTACGCGACGTCCATGACCGTTCTCGAGGAAGCTCTCGAACGGATTGCGGGCGCGTGCGAAAAGCTGGCGACCTGATTGAATGCGCCGCGCTCGGCAGGGGCCGCGCTCTGTCACGGCTGCTGGCGAAGTGAGCCGAGATGGACATAGAACGCACCGGTGAACGCTTTCGTCTAGAGGCGGAGTTCGAGCCGCAGGGGGATCAGCCGCAGGCCATCGAGCAGCTGCTGGGCGGCCTCGACGCGGGCGATCCGCACCAGATCCTGCTCGGCGTTACCGGCTCGGGCAAGACCTTCTCGATGGCCTCGATGATCGAGCGGGCGCAGCGTCCGGCGCTGGTCATCGCCCACAACAAGACCCTCGCCGCACAGCTGTACCAGGAGTTCCGGGACTTCTTCCCGGACAACGCGGTCGAGTACTTCGTCTCGTACTACGACTACTACCAGCCGGAGGCCTACATCCCTTCGACGGACACGTACATCGCCAAGGAGACGTTGATCAACGAAGAGATCGATCGCATGCGCCACTCGGCGACGCGATCGCTGTGGAGTCGTCGCGACATCGTTATCGTGGCCTCGGTCTCGGCGATCTATGGACTCGGCGCTCCCGAGTCCTACTACGGGTTGATGTTCTCGGTGGAGATCGGAGGGCGCCTCGATCGTCAGGACCTGCTGCGCAAGCTCGTTGATCTGCACTACGGGCGACGCGAGCACGGCCTGGAGCGCGGCAGTTTCCGGGTTCGCGGCGACGAGGTCGAGGTGCTGCCGACCTATGGCGAGGAAGCTCTGCGCATCAGTTTCGATGACGATCAGGTCTCCTGCATTGCCGAGATCGACCCGTTGCTCGGCGACACGCTGCGCGAGCATGAGCGAATCGCGATCTTCCCGGCGTCGCACTACGTGACGACTATCGAGCGGCGCTGCGAGGCGGTCGAGACCATCAAGGCCGAACTCGATATTCGGCTGCGCGAGCTGGAGAAGGACAAGAGACTCCTCGAGGCGCAGCGTCTGCATCAGCGCACGATGTTCGACCTGGAAATGATGCAGACCGTCGGCTACTGCCACGGCATCGAGAACTACTCGCGGCACCTGACACGGCGCCAGCCGGGCGAGCCGCCACCGAACCTGATCGAGTATCTGCCCGACGATCACATCGTCTTCGTGGACGAGTCGCACATGACCGTGCCGCAGTTGCGCGGCATGTACGAGGGCGACCGCTCGCGCAAAGCGAATCTGGTCGAGCATGGTTTCAGGCTGCCATCGGCACTCGATAACCGGCCCCTCAATTTTGACGAAATTCAGGACCTGGTGGGGCAGACCGTCTACGTCTCGGCGACCCCGGGTCCGTGGGAACTCGAGGCGGCCGGGGGCGTGGTCGTGCAGCAGATCATTCGCCCCACGGGGCTCATCGATCCCGAGGTGGAGGTGCGGCCGGCGACCGGCCAGGTGGACGACCTGTTGGCCGAGGTCAGGGATCGCGTCGGGCGTTCGGAGAGGGTCCTGGTCACCACGTTGACCAAACGCATGGCCGAGGAGTTGACCGACTACTACGGCGAGCTGGGGGTGCGCGTTCGCTACCTGCACAGCGACATCAATACTCTCGATCGCGTGAAACTGCTGCGTGATTTCCGCCTCGGCGACTTCGACGTGCTCGTCGGCGTCAACCTGCTGCGTGAGGGACTCGACCTGCCGGAGGTCACGCTGGTCGCCGTGCTGGACGCCGACAAGGAGGGCTTCCTGCGATCGGCGACCGCGTTGATCCAGACGACCGGGCGCGCTGCGCGCAACGTCGATGGCCGCGTGATCCTGTACGGCGAGCGCGTGACCGACTCGATGCGGGCCGCGCTGGAGGAAACCGAGCGCCGGCGCCAGATTCAGCAGCAGTACAACGAAGAGCACGGCATCGTTCCCGAGACCATCGTGAAGCGCATCTCCGGCACCTTCGGCACCCTCTATTCGCGCGACTACCACGATGCCGTGGTCCTGGAAGAGCCGGCGGTCGAGTTCGATGAGGCCGGGCTGCAGAAGCACCTGGCAGAGCTCGAGAAGGAGATGCTGGGGGCGGCCGAAGAGCTCGATTTCGAACGCGCGGGCGAACTTCGCGATCGGATGCAGGATCTGCGACGCCGACACATGGGCCTCAGGTAGGCTCACGGATCATGCCTGCCGACGATATTCGCGCTCGACTCGACAGCCTGCCGCTGAGTCCCGGGGTCTATCTGTTCAAGAACGCCGCCGGGCACGCGATCTATGTGGGCAAGGCAAATCGCATCCGCGAGCGCGTGCGCTCGCACCTGAGCGGCGGGTGGGACGCCCGACGCCAGCAGCGGATGCTCGATGAGGCGGTTGATGTGGAGGTGATCATCACCGACACGGAAGTCGAGGCGCTGACCCTCGAGAACAGCCTGATCAAGCAGAACAAACCGCGCTTCAACGTGATGTTGCGCGACGACAAGAACTACCCGTACCTGCGGCTGACCGAGGGCGAGAGTTTCCCGCGCCTGCAACTGGTTCGCGGCATGGAGGCCGAC
>JAJCXS010000123.1 GCA_029263335.1 Acidobacteriota bacterium
GACGAGGCCGGGCGAGCGGCGTAGCGCTCCGAGGGCGTAGCGGGTGTCGCGGATCCAGCGGTACATGGTTAGTTCCGAACGGGGAAGGTCGTGCGTGCGCAAGTTTCTCGAAGTGCGTGGCAGCCGCCACGCCAGGAGCGCCGCCTGCAAGCAGTACCAGAGCGGTGCCGTCCAACGTGAGGTCCCGCCACGGGTGCGGCGGCGCTGAAAGTCCTCTTCCAGATCACCCACGATCTCGGTGCCGTGCGGGCATCTGGCAAGCGCGCGGTCGAGCAGTCGCTCAGCGAGTCGCGGTGGCCTCATTGCGACCCCAGGTGATCTTCGAGGCCACCCCAAACCGACAACAGCAGGGCTCGCGAGCGCCGCAGCGCCTCCAGTCCGTCCGCCGACACGGTGAAGAAACGCCGCGCGCGTCCGCTGCGCTGAGGCAACGGCTCGCCGACGCGCGATTCGAGATAGCCTTTCTTTTCGAGCCGCATGAGCGTGGTGTAGAGGGCGCCACGTGAAACGCGCCGTCGCCCGAGTTCCTGCAACTTGTCGCGGATCGGTAACGCATAGGCCTCGCCGCCGAGATGCAGGATCGCCGACAGGACTACGTGCTCGAACTCGCCGAGTTGGTTCCGAGTGGTCATGAGTTTGCTCTGGCTCAGAATCGATTAACTACATTGCAGTCAATCAGAAGACTGGACGGTACACGAGTCAGCCGAACCGCGTCAATGAGCGCCTGTACTCGACAGTCTTCGTGGCCCAACCACGAAGGTCGAAACATGGGTTCAATTTGACATAGGTGTAAAGGAACACCTATTGTGATCGCGCCGTTTCACAATCCCCGTGAACAACACCAACGATGCCCAATCGCCGGCGCGGTGACCGCGTTGCTCTGCATCCTCGCGACTTTCACGTGCTGCTCGTGCTCGCCGGCCAGCCGCTGCACGGCTACGCCATCGTGCAGGAGATTCAGCAGCAATCCGAAGGGCGAGTTCGGCTCGATCCCGCCAACCTGTACCGGACACTGGGGCAGCTCGATGAGGAGGGGCTGATCGCCGAGGTCGAGCCTGAGCAACGGCCTGACGATGCACGGAAGCGGCGCTACTACGCACTGACCGAGCACGGGCAGGATCGTCTGCGCACCGAGGTGGAGCGGATGCGGGCGCTCACCGCGCTTGCCGATGCTCGGATGGACTCGACAGGGCGATCGTGAACGGCGCCGAACGACGATACCGGGTCGCCATCCGGCTGCTGTGGTCGCGTCACCTGCGCGAGGCGCATGGGAGCCGCGCCGCGGGCCTGTTTGCCGAGCTTCACCGGGATGCCGAGAAGCAGGGCACCATGGCGGTCATCGCCCTCTGGGCGCGCGGCATCGTGGGGTTGCTCACCACGCGGTGGATTGAATGGCGACGTCGGCGCGCAGTGATCGACGGGCCGGCTAGAGCGGGGATGGCACGCGGCGCACTGCGCGATGTGCGCGGTGGCGTTCGCCAGATCACGCGCCGACCGCTGGCGACCAGCGTGATTCTCGGCACTCTGGCGCTCGGGATAGGGGTCAACGCGGCTACGTTCACCGTGTTCGAGGCGGTGCAGTTGTCGGCGTTGCCACTGGCGGAGTCGGAACGGCTAGCTGTGGTGCGCATGGACAGCGAGCGGCGCGGCCTCGACGGCTGGTGGTGGTCCTATCCGAACATTCGCGATCTGCGCGCTAGCGCGGAGGAGTTCGAGGCTTTCGGTGTATACGGCGGCTACTCGGCCAACTTGATGGGGCCCGACGGCCCGGCGCGCGTGAGCGGCGCCCGCATTTCGTCCGGGTTCCTGTCGACGCTCGGTATCGAACCGGTGCTCGGGCGCGAGTTCACCGCCGACGAGGACAGCCCCAATGGTCCCGCCGTTGCCCTGATTGGGCACCGGCTGTGGGAACAGAATTTCGACTCTCGACCGGATGTCGTCGGCACGACCGTCACGCTCGATGCCGTGCCGTACACCGTGGTCGGGGTGCTGCCACCCGCGGGTCGCGTCCTGGATCGCTTGCTCTGGTTGACTCCCACCGGGATTCCGCCAGCGGCGGATGTCTTCGTCCCGCTCGAACCCGAGGCCGCCGCCCGGCGCCGCAGCACCTCCGGATACGGGGTGATCGGCCGGCTGGCGGCCCATGCGACCCTGGCATCCGCGGATCACGAGGCGCGCGCCCTGCTGGAGAGTCTCCAGGAGGAGTACGCGAACGAGTTCTGTTGTGGCTGGGTAGGTCGGGTGACGTCACTGCACGAGTTCATCGTGGGGGATACTGGGCCGGCACTTACGCTGGCGGTCCTCGCGGCTGCTTCGGTACTGGCGCTGGTGTGCGTAAACCTCGGATCGTTGCTCACCGTGCGGGCGTCGGAACGTAGTCGTGAGTTTGCCGTTCGCCGCGCGCTCGGCGCCAGCGCAGCCCGGCTGGCTCGGCAGGTGCTGGTAGAGAACGTTGTCGTCGGCGTGGTTGGCGGCGTCCTCGGGCTCGGGCTCGGCGAGGCGCTGGTACGCGGGCTGATCCGTGTGGCGCCCGATAATCTGCCGCGCCTGGACGAGATCACGCTCGATGGCTCCATCGCGCTGCTGACGATCGCCGCGGCTGTCGTCGTGTCGATCGCGTTCGGAGTGGTGCCGGCGCTGCTGGCGGCCCGGCGCGACCCGGCCGAGGTGCTCCGCGCAGGGCAGGTCGGATTGAGCTGGCGGGGGGCGCGTGCACTGCGTGGGCTGATCGGTCTCGAGGTGGCGATGGCTCTCGTGTTGCTGCTCTCGAGCGCCCTGCTGGTTACCAGCTTCCGCAATCTGGCGGCGCAGGAACCGGGGTATCGCGTGGATGGCGTCGTGGCTGCCGAACTCCAGTTGCCGGCCAGTTTGTATCCTGACGAGTCGTCGACCGCCGAGCTGCATCGTGCGCTCAGGGAGAGCCTTCTCGGCACAAGTGGCGGCAACGCCGTCGGCCTGGCGAGTTTCGCGTATCCGGCCGGCCCCTGGACGCGTATGGAGATCGAAGGTGAGACCAACGAGGAGGGCACCCCGGCTTTCATGAGCGGGCCGGAACTCGCGGTGACGCCAGAGTTCTTCGCGACACTCGAGATTCCACTCGTGGCGGGGCGCGGTTTCACCGAGGCGGACGACGCAACATCAGCGCCGGTACTCGTGGTCAGCGAAGCGATGGCGGCGATGGCCTGGCCCGGCGCGAACGCTCGCGACGTCGTTGGCAGGCGAGTCGCGATGGGGTCCTGGCGCCCCTTCATGCGGGGCGCTGGACAGACCGCAGCGCAGTCGCGCGAGGTGATCGGCGTGGTCGCCGACGTAGGAGAACTCGGCGCGGGCGCTCGCGTGGCGCTGCCGTACGTATATCAACCGCTTGCCCAGGATGCGTGGCTCAGTCTGACAGTGTTCCTCCGCTCCGGCGGGTCGCCGCGGGAAGCGGTGCAGATGCTCCGTGACGCCGTGGCGGAGATTAGTCCGCAGTTGCCCCTGTACGGCGTTGAATCGTTGGCCGTTGCCGCGGCCCGGCATAGCGCCCGCGAGCGTTTCGTGGCCTTCCTGGTGGGCGGGTTCGCCCTGCTCGCGGTGGTGCTCGCCGCCATTGGAATCTACGGAGCGGTGGCCTACTCGATCGCCCTGCGCACCCGCGAGATCGGCCTCCGCCGAGCTTTGGGAGCCACCTCAGGAGGAGTCTCGCGAGTGCTTCTGCGAGCTGGTCTCGCCGCGCCGCTGGTCGGCGCGCTGGTCGGTTTGGGAGGCTTTGTGCTCGTTGCTCCCGCGCTCGGCGCCCTGCTGTACGAGATCGCGCCGCTGGACGGTCGCGTTCTGGTCCCGGCGTGCTTGGCGGTCGTCACAATCGCGGCGCTCGCTACCTGGCTGCCGGCCCACCGCGCCGGAAGGATAGACCCGTTGACGGCGCTGCAAGAAGATTAGTCCCGGCGGCCGCGCCTTCCTTGACTCCAGCTCGCGCGCATCGACGGGCCGGTGGCTACCGCGCTCGCATGTTGTTCGAGACGTCTCCATCGGCGGACTCGTCGACGCGGTCCAGGCAGTCGAGATCATCTCCGAGCGCGATTCGGTACACCCCGCGTGGCTCTCGGTTCGAGTTGAAGTAGAGGTACCGTCCGTCGGGGGACACGAAGGGGTAGGCATCTTTCTCCGGGTGCGTCGTGAGTTTGTGCAGTAGCGCGCCATCGCGGGTCATCACGAACAGGTCCGTCTTGCCGGGTTCGGCGTCGCGGTCGGAGGCGAAGAAGAGGTGGCGCCCGTCCGGCGTCCAACTCGCGTAGCTCTCCTCGCGCGGGCTGTCTGTGACAGTCGTTTCCACACCGGAAGCCAGATCGAGCAGGATGATGTTGTAGTCCGCTTCACCGACCCGCCGGTGGAAGGCCACCGTGCCCCCGTCGGGCGAGAGTTGCGCGTAGGCGTCGTAGTTGGGCGAATCGGTCAGCTGGCGCAGTTGCTCTGTGCTGCGATCGAGCATGTAGAGGTCCGATCCGCCCGTGCGAAACGAGTTGAAGAGCAGGCTACGGCCGTCGGCCGAGGCCGTCGGAAGCCAGTCTGATGCCTCGTGCGGAGTGAGAATTCGGAGCCGCTCGGTTTGTCGATCGAACTCGGCAATGTCGGGGCGGCCGTTCTCCGCATAGAGCGTGGCGACCAGCGTGCCGCCGTCGGCGGTGAAACTCCCCCCGCTGTCCAGTTGCGGAATCTCGGCGCGCTCACCGTTGATCAAGTCGAGCAGGAACGTGCCGCGCTCAGTCTCGCCACGTTGCCAGCCGACTGCTAGGGTGCGGCCGTCCGGTGAGAGGCCGTCGTACTGGAACTGGTTCACTCCCTCCTCGGCCGCGACCCGCTCGACGCGGCACTCGCCTTGCTGCGCCGAAACCGGCAACGCGGCGGTGGCTCCAAGGAGCAAGAAGACCATCGTCCGGGTAGTCGGGGCGTGGTGAGGCCAGAGATGTGGCATGTGATCGACCGTGGGCGGGGAAGTGCTGATCGGGACTCAGGCGAACGGGTTGACGATCTCCGCATCCGGAAACCGACTGAAGTCGCGATCGCCGATAATAAGCTTGCCGATGCCGTTCTCCACGCACAAGGCTACGAGGGGAGAATCGCTGGACCGAGAGGTTGGCTGCTGAAGAGGTAGGCTGGCCGCCGGCGGGCAACACTCAGGGCAGGACTGCGAATCCCTCGCGCTCGGCCGCGATCGTCAGGTCTCGATCGAGACAGACGAAGCCCACATCGGCAGGCTGTTCCTCGCAGGCCACCAGTGCCGCGCCCAGCTGTAACGCGTCCGCCGGGCGCATTCAGCGGAGCGCTCCTCGGGAACGAGGAGCGGCACGATGGCCGACGCCTCCCAGAATCTCAACGGCCGCTCGCGCGCTCTTCGAGGAGCGCTGAAAGCACGCCGGCAGGCTTCCCCGAGGGCGGCGTCTTCAGCGTGTTGGTGAGCTTGGCGTCGCCCATGCGCACGATTCCACGCCGCTCCAGCGACTTCAGCCGATCGACATCTGTCTGCCCGTCCGTCGATCCCGACAGCGGTCGCAGTTCGGCGATCGGCTCATTGCGTCGGTACACCACGATCCGTCCTCCTCGCTGCACGTACTGCAGATGCTTGCTCAGGCTGTCTTTGAGCGCGGCCACCGTGATCTTCTTCATATGGCCACTATGGCCATGTTCGGACGGGACGCGCAATCCTCGACCCGTCCTTCCCGTGGAAGACGGCCATCGGACGTGATTTGCTTGGCCCCGATCGCAAACCACCGGAGGTTGTTCGATGCGCACCCCACGCCTGTTGCTGTTGGTCGTCACACTCGCCGTTTGTTTCGCCGTAGCGCTACCAGCCCTGGCTCAGGGTGGGATGAGTGGCAAGAGTCGGCTCACTCTCGACCACTACCTGCAACTGCAGGGAGTCGGCGGGCCGGTGATCTCGCCCGACGGCACGCGTATCGTCTACACACGCTCGTGGATCGACTCCGTGAACGACTCGCGCGAGAACGAGTTGTGGATCATGAACGCCGATGGCACC
The DNA here is from genome assembly GCA_029263335.1 of Acidobacteriota bacterium. GTDB lineage: Bacteria > Acidobacteriota > UBA890 > UBA890 > WLXD01 > WLXD01. The sequence goes on from JAJCXS010000123.1 coordinate 6,017, forward strand.
CGCAAGCGGAAGCTCGTCGACGGCTCCGGCGCGATCTGGTCGCCTGACGGCACCCGCATCGCCTACACCGCCTCCGGCGAGCCCAAGGGTTCGCAGATCTGGGTGCGCTGGATGGACGCCGAGGGCGCCGCCTCGCAGATTACCCATGTGGACGAGTCGCCCGGCGCCATCACCTGGGCCCCGGACGGCACCTCGATCGCCTTCACCATGCTGGTGCCGTCCAGCAATGCCTGGCCGATCAAGATGCCGTCGCGCCCCGACGGCGCGGAGTGGACCAAGAACCCACGCATCGTCGAGAAGGCCGTGTACCGCCGCGATCGACAGGGATTCATCGAGGAAGGCAACCGCCACATCTTCGTGGTCTCGGCCGATGGCGGCCCGGTGCGGCAGCTGTCGCAGGGCGACTACAACTACGGTTCGCCCTCCTGGAGCCCCGACGGCGGCACCATGTACTTCTCCGGTCTGCTCGTCGACCACCCCGAGCACGAGTGGCGCCAGTCGGCCGTCTACGCGCTCGATGTGGCCACCGGCGCCGCCCGCCAGCTCACCGATCGCTCCGGCTCCGAGTCCGGCCCCGTGGTCTCGCCCGACGGCGAGTGGGTGGCCTTCACCGGTACGCACCTGGTGGAGCAGACCTACATCGAGCGGCAGCTCTACGTGATGCGCGCCAACGGCTCCGACATGCGCTCGGTCACGCCGGAGCTCGATCGTTCGCCCGGCAACATCCGCTGGCGGGCCGATTCCTCCGGCATCTTCTTCACCGTGCGCCGCGAGGGCACGAGCAACTTCTGGTTCGTCCCGGCCGACGGCGCCGAGCCGCCCGTGCAGGTGACCGACGGCAACCACATGCTGTCGGTGTCCAACGTCTCCGACACCGGCGTGGCCGTGGCCACGGTGGGCAGCCATCACGAGCCTGGCGACGTCTACGCCTTCGATGTCGACAGCCCGAATGCCCTGCGCCGCCTCACCAACGTCAACGAGAACCTGCTCACGAGCATCGAACTCGGCAACGTCGAGGAGGTCTGGTACAAATCGACCGACGACCTCGATGTACAGGGTTGGATCGTCAAGCCCCCCGACTTCGACCCGAGCCAGTCGTACCCGCTCGTGCTCGCTATCCACGGCGGCCCGCACGGCATGTACAACGTCGGCTTCAACTTCGGTTGGCAGAACCACGCCGCTAACGGCTACGTGGTGTTCTACTCCAACCCGCGCGGCTCCTCCGGCTACGGCACCGACTTCGGCAACGCCATCAACCGTGCCTATCCGGACAAGGACTACGACGACCTGATGAACGGCGTCGACCGGGTGATCGCCGACGGTTACGTGGACGAACGCAACATGTATGTCTACGGCTGCTCCGGCGGCGGCGTGCTCACCGCCTGGGTGGTGGGCCACACCGATCGCTTCGCCGCCGCCTCGTCCAACTGCCCGGTCATCAACTGGCTCTCGTTCGTCGGCACCACCGACGGCATCGGCTGGTACCGCAACTTCGACAACTACCCCTGGGACGATCCCAGCGAGCACCTTCGCCGCTCACCGCTGATGTACATCGGCAACGTCACCACCCCGACCATGCTCATGACTGGCGTCAACGACCTGCGCACCCCGATCTCCCAGACCGAGGAGTTCTACTCGGCGCTGCAGGTGATGCGCGTGCCGACGGCGATGATCCGGTTCAACGACGAGTGGCATGGCACGTCGTCGAAGCCCTCGAACTACCTGCGGACACAGCTGTATCTGCGGCATTGGTTCGAGAGGTACATGACCGACGATGCGATGCCGAAACGGTTGAAGCAGGCAGAGTCGACAGTGATGGAGACAACAGCGACACGCGAGTAGCCGGCCCCAACCGAGACTGCCCCCGTGGGACGTTCCTTGGGGGCATTTGTGGTTGGTCAGTCCCACCCAATGCGCTAGCGGGGGCCGCCATGGGGTCGGGGACGCGCTGCCGGGAATTGTCGTGAACTCAGAGCTAACCTTGCCCGTCGTTCTGGTCGAACTTCTGCCGAAGCCAGTCCAACGCCTCCAGAACGGGCGCCGTCTCGTTGTCCGGCGGAATGATGGGAACGTCGTCCGGTTGAAGGGCGACTACGTCGGGGTCGTGTCGCCCAATCTCCCACGCCCAACGTACGGTCAGGTCCTGTTTTGCGACGCCGGCGGCGAAGTAGAACTCAGGTTCGTGCCGCGACTCGGTGAGGTGCGCGGGGGCGAGGACGAAGCGGCCGGATGCAGCGTAGGCCGACAGGAACGCGTCCAGGTTTTCGGAGGTTGCAGGTTCCATAGTGTTCATCCGCGCAATGGACGTGTGGACCTTGTTCGGGTCTAGATTCTCAGTACTGGAACCAATCACCACTCGGTATGCGTGCGGATTGGAGGCGTTGATACCGCGAAGAATGGAAACGCGGAGTTGGCTTTCGCTGTCCTCGCGACCAAGTTCGTTGCGCAAGAAACGGAAGATCTCGAGCGCCGGCGGGCCAACGGCGAACACCGGTGCCATGACGGGCGCGTGGCTCGTGCCGGGGGAGGACGCGAACGCCGTCCCGATCCACTTCGCCTGGTCCCAGAGATCGATCGGAATCAGCGATTGGAACCGGACTTGGCGATGCGACAGGCTCTGCATGTCAAGGCGCTCGGCGTCTGGAGCAAGTACGTCGCTGCGGGCGGAGGAGAGTGTGGCACGGTCTCGTGGACGCCATGGATCTTCCCGCAGCAGGTCGTACTCGCGATCCGTGTCATCAATCCAGTCGTCGATGGAGTACGGAGGGTCGTGACCGAGCACGTTCCCAAGTGTCACGAGAGTGCCTGTCGATCTCAGTGCTCGGTGCAGCGCGCGATCCTCGCCGACTAGCTGCTCAATGGTGGCCTCCGGATCCTTCATTGCGAAGACCTCGATCAGCACACGAACCAGCAAGTCGCGCAGGCGGTCTTGGATGCTCGCCTGTACCTCCGGTGCCATCGTGTGCGGATTGAACTCAGCGCACTTGATCTCGACTGTTGTGCGTCCGTCGACAGACCGGACCTCGAATTGAAAGGGATCTTCTGCGAAATCGCCGACTCGGACACGGATAGCCACCCGCGAGACACGCGGGAGTATGTCGTCCACCATGCCCGTCGCGAGCAGGCTCTCCAGACCGGCCACGACGGTCTCGGCGAGCTCTCTTGCCGGCGGAGCCGTGGCAGCGTGAATCCTGATTTCACAACCGAGCACGGTGGAGATCAGATCCGTTGTTCGCTGCGTCAAGAACTCTGGATGATCGGGAAGGTCGGCTGCGGCCGGCTGTTGCTCCATTAGTGCCATGAGGTCTTCGGGGCTGCCAATGTCGTCGTCCCTCAGTTCCTCCGGCAGTTCCTCGACGTGCCCGAGGGCGAATAGTAGAGATAGCGGTGCAATGTCCAGCCCAAGCCTGCTGAGTCTGTCAGGGAGCCGCTTCAGACGGGCCAGAGTCCAGAGGTCCGCGCGCAGGAGGAGAATCCCGAGGCATCCATCGAAGGCTTGGTCGCCTCCGAAGAGAAGCTCCGCGTCCTGACCCTGCTCGACCAAGGCGGACTTAACTGCGACGCTCGCTTGGTGCCAGGCGAGTGCGCCCGGAACGCGGCCGAGCTGCAATTCGATCCATTTCAGTCGGTCGTAGCAGAGAGCCTGAACCGACGAGACCTCCGAGTACTTCCAGAGTTCGTCCGTGGCTAGCGATGCGGCGTTCAGAGCGGCGCCTCGGGCCGCCCATCGCAGGCCGACTTTTTCATAAGCGGATGCACTGAAGTACAGCGCCTTGACGAGGTCGTGGCGACTCTCATTCTTGTAGAGAAGAATAAGTGCGCGACCCAACTTCCGGATGGCCTCGTAGGGTTGCTGGTCGTCTAACTCCTGGGCCCCTCGTCGCAAGAGAACACGCGCGACAGCCAGATCCCGCTCGCGGTCACCTTGGATCTCAGTGAGGTCGTCGATCAGGGCCTGGAGGCCTCGGTGCCCGGGAAGGACCTCCGCAAGCTCAAGCAGGATCTCGAATAGAGGCTGAAACGGGTAGCCAATTAGCCCGTTCGCCTCGGCCAGGACCTGCTCTATCTCCAGAAAGACATCATCGCTCGGATCCGGCATCTGCTTGGCTAGTTGTTGGAGCGCAAGTAGCGTTCTTGCCTGTAGTCCCGTGCTGGGACGCGCCTCCTCCTCGGCTAGCCGGTGCAGTGCGCCCGCAAGTCGATCCGTGTGGCTAGCGAGAGTCTCCTCGCCGACATGGTCTGAAGCCGCAGCGTACAAGAGCATCCAGAGGTTCTGTAGGAGCTCAAGTTCATAGACGTTCAGGGTGTCCAGGGCGAACTCTGCGACCTTCCCGTATCGATCCGCGAACGCCCCCAGGTCTTCAAACCACCAGAACTCGGTCCACGCACGGGAGTATTCGCTGCGCAACTGCTGATGACGACTTCCGTGCGCGCGGGCGAGTCTGGCTGCCCGTTCGAACAAGCCTTCTGTCGTCGTGCGATCCTGTTCCAGTTCCCGAGACAACTCCGCTGCTTGGAGAGCCAGATCTACAGCGGCGGGGCCCAGGGCATCCTGCGCGGCAGCCTCCTTGATCCGCGTTTCGATGGTCTCGAGTTGCTGCTCGCGTTGGGTATCGTGTGGTCCAAGCTGGCGGCTGGTACTCCGCAGATGGTCGAGGTGGAGGAGTTCGACTGCCAACTCCACGTTCTTGCCCGCGAAGACACGATCAAGCACCCACGACCTATCCAGGATCCGGACATCCAGTTCGTACTTCTTAGATAGGTCGTCCTCGATATCGGCGCGCTCCTTGTCGCGCACAAATTGATTCGTAACGAAGAAGGCCTTCGCGTAGCCTCTGCCGGTACTCGCGATCTTCTCGATGTCGGACCGTAGCTTTGGCCGCCACTTCTTCTTGGCACTGAATGCGAAGCCCCATCGCGCATTCGCCGCCTCCTGACTGGAATCGCCAGCGTGCCAAGCGAGCGCAAGCGGAGTGGCCACCGGATAGGTTTCACTATCGACCTTGCTGTCGCCACCGCCGGTAGGCCCCGTTTGAGGCAGCAAGTTCGGGCACACCTCGCGTGAGCAGAGAGCCTTGGCGAAGCGCTCAAAGTCGTGTTCCTGGCTACGGCTCGTCAGAGTATCGAGGTGATACTCGAGCATCGAACGATCGAGCGCAGGCTCATCGACACGGATAGAGTCGGAGAACCGTTGGGGACGTCGGCGCCTCAGGAACTGCTTCGGTGTGTTCATGTCAGTTCGCGGCTCGTACACGATAATGACAGTGTAGCTGGAGCCGATTGGCGGTGCGTCTTGACGCCTGCGGCCAGTCATCCGCCTATCGGTTGAGCTGAAACTGGGGAGATCGGGCTGCTGCGGCCATCTCTACAGCGCATGAGCAGTCGTGCCTTCGGCATCAGGCGTTGCCCTTCGCCATCCTGTTCCCAAAACGGGATCGCGATAGAGTGAACAGAAGCGTGTGATTGCCCGGCGGACCTTGCGGGAATTCTGGGCTACACACGCCGATGCCGAACAGGCGCTACGAGCCTGGTTCTCAGAGGTGAACAATGCGATCTGGAAATCGCCTGCGGACATCAAACGCCGCTACCCGGCGGCGAGTCTCGTCGCGGGCGGGCGCGTGGTGTTCAACATCAAAGGGAACAAGTACAGGATCGTGGCTGCGGTTCGCTACGACATCGGAGTTGTTTTCATCCGGTTCGTCGGCACGCATGCCGAGTACGACCGGGTTGATGTGATGGAGGTCTAACGCGGTGCGAATTCGACCCCTCAGAACCGAGCGCGACCATGACGCGGCACTCAAACGTATCGAGGCGCTCTGGGGCGCTCGACCCGGCTCGGCGCGGTCGGAAGAACTGGAAGTGCTCGCGACTCTCGTGGAAGCCTACGAACAGAAGTCGGTGGATATCGGCCTACCTGACCCCATCGAGGCCATCCTCTTTCGTCTCGAGCAGACCGGGCAGGACCGCAGTGACCTGCAACGCATCCTGGGCGTCGGACGTGGCCGGGTATCAGAGATTCTCAATCGCAAGCGGGGACTCTCGCTGGCCATGATCCGGACTCTGGTCGAGGAACTGGGGATTGCCGCGGAAGTTCTGATCCAGCCGACGAATCGGGCCGCCTAGCGTAACGGCACGGGTCGCTACGGTCGATCATCGAAATGGTGCGCCGTCGTAGTGAAATGTAAGCCCCCCCTCCAACACGCATTCCTGATCAGCGCCTGCACTACCGGTCTCCAGGATGTTCTCGATCCGCTGACGACCACACGGTGTCGAGCCCGCGCTATGGCCGGCATTCTTGGCGACGATCAGGGCGCTGCGCGAGAAGCGTCGCCGGACTTCGCGGGCATGGGCCGGTGGCGTCACCGGGTCGAATTCGCCTGCCAGGAGAAGGGTCGGCACGTCGGACTGTGGCAGCTCGAAGTATCCCGGGTCGAGTGCTCGGGTCGGCCAGCGATCGCACGCCGCCTCGAACTGACGAACAAGAGTGTCACCAAGGAACGTTCCCTGCGTCGCCCGGCGTTTCTCGCTCGCGTCGACCTGGACCATGTCTTCGCTGCACACGATCGTTAGGTACATGCCAAGAGCCTCGTCGCGCGCAGGCCACGAGCCCCGCCTGCTGAAGTAGCTGGCGAAGGCGGACAGGTCGCCATCTCTTGTCGCGCGATGAATGAGCAGCGGAAGCCATTCTCGATTCGAACCGTAGAGCATCCCTCGAACCGCGTAGCCGATTGCGGCTCGGCCCATCGTCACCGCCGTTTGGCCGGCCTCCTCGTCTTCAACACGCACGACTCGAGGAGCCTGGTCCAAGCGGGCGAGCAACTCGCTGAACCGGCTGCCCAGATCCGGGAACTTGGTGCGACAAGTTTCCTGCGCCTCGCATGCGGCCAACACGTGGTCGAGGGCATTTTGGGAGTCACGGGCAAAGTACAGCGGCATCTTGAGACTGGTCGGCGCCACGCCGTCCAGCACGGCGGTTCGGACGTGCACACCGAACCGGCGGATGTACTCGAGCGCCAGGCGCGTCCCGTAGGATTCTCCCCAAACATTGATAGCGCCGTAGCCGAGAGCTCGGCGCACGTCGTCGAGATCGGCGGCTGCGTCGACGCTGGTGTAGTGCCTGACGTCGGCCTGGGGCGCCAGGTGTTCGCGGCATGCTTCGATGAAGTCGACAGGGAACAGCGTTGCCGAGAAGGCCGAGATCTCGGGCGCAACCTCCGTGCAGGACAAGGGTCCAGAGGCCCCCGTTCCCCGTTGGTCAACGAGCACGATGTCGCGGGATCGCAGCGCGAAATCCCACTCCTGCGCATATACCCATGCCCAGCGTGCCGCTCCGGTCCCCGGCCCGCCGGCGAGGCCGAAGATGGGATCCGCACGCACCGCAGACCCTGTCGCTTTGAGGACGACCAGGCGCAAGGGAATCGTGCGGCCGTTGGGATTAGACCGGTCTTCCGGCACGAGTAGGACACCGCAGCTAGCCTCGCTTGAAACGCGTTCAAGCGTGCACGGAACCATGGTGACTTCGGCGGTGCCCACTACTTCGCCGGGTACGCCGAGGGGCGCAGCCGCCGCAAGCAGCATGAGCGTCAGCCGCGCGGTCAAGGCGACACCCGCGTGAAGATCACGCCAGAAGCGACGCTCAACTCCGCAGTTTGGCTCGGCCCGTCGGCCGTCGAGCCAAACGTCAGGGTCATGGCCCCCTCGACCATGCCAGGCGTGAAATCGACGCGAAACGAACGCTCGCCCGCTGGCTCCAGAAAGGACTCGAGCTCACCGAGTCTGGCTAGCAGGCCGCCATCACGGCTCTCAACGTGGAGGCGTCCGAAGAGGCCTCCATCGTAGATACCCTCGAAAACGGTCGTCGCCGCGTCGTCTGAGAGAGCCAGTGGCCTGCTCAGGTCCGTCGGCGCGACCTCGCCACGAATTGCCGGAATCAGCTCCAGGTACGTTTCTATGCGCGCGGTCTGCCTTGTCTCGTCCGGCCCGCCGTCGAGCACTCGATCGTAGACTTCCTGGGCGACGAAGTCGGGCAGGAAGACACCCGCTTTGCCCTCGTTCTGTAGCACGACCACACCCACACCTTGTTCCGGCATGAAGGACAGGTGCGCGCGGTACCCGGCGTAGCTGCCAGAGCATTGGACGAGACGCTCACCACGGTAACTGCCCAGATACCAGCCCAGACCGTAGGCGGAACGTTGGAATCCACTGAAGCGCTCCATCACCGATGGCTCACCGGACAAGTGCACCTGAGACGAAACGAGCTCGCGCATTACAGCGGGGGGGAAGACGGTGCGCCCGTCGATGGTTCCCTCATCCATCACCACCCGTAGCCATCGAGCCATGTCGGGCAAGGTCGACACCATGCCGCCAGCAGCGTGCATCACTCTGTCGGACTTCGGTCGCAACCGTCGCGTTGAGCCTGCTTCCGATGCATAAGGCACCGCAACAGGATCTTCGTCCACCGAGAGGGTGAACCCGGTGTCCAGAAGTCCGAGTGGACCCAGGACGCGACCGCGTACGGCGGCTCGCCAGTCCGCCCCGGTCGCAGCCTCGAGAGCGACACCGGCCAGAACGTAGCCCACGTTCGTGTATCTGAATCGGCGAGTCACGGGCTCGCTGTTGGAGAAGAGCGCCATCAGCTCGGGGCCGTTGTCGTATCCCGCATAGGCAGTGGCGAAATTGACAGCTGGCGAAGAGATGCCGGCGGTATGGCGCAGCAGATCGCGCATCGAAACGGTTGCGATCGGTATCGTCCGGGGGAATGGAACCGAGGGCAGCGACTCGATGATGGGAGCGTCGAGTTCCAGCCCTCCTTCATCAGCGGTCAGGGCCGCGGCGGCGGCTGTGAAACTCTTGGTCACGGACGCTATGTAGAAGCGCGTATTCGCGGTTACCGGCAGGCCGGCTTCCACGTCCCGGTGCCCGAAGAACATCTCTTGGGCCATACCGCCACGCCCGACCACGGCCACGGCCATCCCGGGCGCCACCGCGGTACGTCGGAGTAGCACAGCTACGCTGTCCCGAAGCCCGGCCAACGACTCTGTTTGCACGCCCTCCTGCGAGGACAACACCTGCCCCTGCGCGACTGCTGAATTCCCTCGCGTTGCGAAGACGGAGGTCGACAGGATCAGAATCGCGACCATGGGGCGAGTCAGCGAACCCGCCGAGTTTCTGGGGATCATGTCGTGGGCACGGGGCACGGGCGGAACCTCGGATGGTGGGGATGGATACTCCTGCAGATATTGTATACAGTGATTACAGAATGCAACTACCCGAACCAACCCAATCACAAGGTCCTGTGACGCTCTTCGAGAGGCCGTCTCTTCGCTCGGCGCTGCGGGACGAGATCCGCGGTCGCCTTCTGCGCGGGGAGATTGCGTCGGGTGAGCGGGTTGTGGAGTTGACGCTCGCCGAAGAACTTGGCGTCAGCCGAACGCCTCTCCGCGAAGCGCTGATCGGGTTGGAGCGGGAAGGGTTCGTCGAGGCGCTGCCGGGTCGGGGATTCATCGTGGCTGCTCTGACCATCGAGGACGCTCACGACACCTACGCCCTCATTGGCGTGCTGGAAGCCGCCGCGCTGCGAGATCTTGCCGCCCTGTCCGAGGACGACGTGACCCGACTCGGCGAGTGCAATGAACGACTCAGGAACGCGGCATCGGCGGATGCCGCGATACAGGCAGACGAGGGGTGGCATCGGACGCTTCTCCAAGGGTGTCGCAACACGCGGCTGATGAAGCTGCGGGACCGGGAAATTCAACACGCCAGGCGATACGAGCATGCCTTTATGGCGGACGCCGATCGATTGGTGGACTCCGCCGACGCTCACGATCAGATTCTGGCGCTGATCAGGGCCGGTGAGGCTGCTGCGGCGCAACGCGCAACCACCGCTCACTGGGAACGCGGAGTTCGCGTCGTGGAGTCCTCACTTGGAACGCGGAGGCCGCTTGGCAGGTCCGCGGCCCCCTTCGATGCTCAGTAAGTTCGACAGGGTGGTTCTGCGGGCGATCGCGGAGTGCCGCCGCGGACCCCACGTGTTGCGGATACGGGAATCTCTGGTCTCCGCTGGCCGGCGCCGAGCAAGTCGTAGCGCCGTGTACGGTGCGCTTTCTCGCCTCGAGACGAAGGGCCTTGTCACCTGGGAGGCCAGCGAGTCGACTGCAGCGCGGGGCGGAATTCCGCGACGGCGCTTCAAGTTGACGAAGACCGCGCTCCGCGACATGCGGTAAGCGAGCCACGCGGCCGAGAAGTTGAGCCGTCGCGGTCGTCTCTGACTCCCATGAGCAGCATTCCAATACTCAGTTGTTATTTGTTCTGGTACCGTCTGGTGTCGAGAATCAAGCGCGCAGTGGTTCCGTTCGGGCTCGCCAAGGTCGACGGACTGGTAAAGGCGGTCGAGGTTGATAACGAGCGCGTCTAGACCTGATGAGGGCGCGGCCCCGTCGGACAGGACCGGAACCAAGTGAATGGAGAGCGCCTGATCTGGATCCTGGACCGCCTGCGCCTGCGATCTCTCGCGGAGCGGGCGGTCGTGCTGTTCGGCCGCAACCTGAGGATCTCGCTCCGAATCGGCGAATTGCTCATCACCGTAGAGACGATCGATCGACTTCTCGTAGCCGTACTGTGGAAACTATCTCTCCTGGAAAAGACGGAGGCGGACTTCGTCCGCCGGGTGGTACAGCCCGGCATGACTGTGCTGGATCTCGGCGCGAACATCGGACTCTATACTCTCTTGTTGGCCCGTCGTGTCGGCCCGAACGGGCACGTTTACGCATTCGAGCCGGCGCCAGATAACTGCCGCTTGCTGAGCCACAATCTGCATCAGAACCAAGCCGACAATGTCACGGTGATCCCGAAGGCGGCCTCCGACACCGTCACCTCCAGGGTGCTTTTCTGCAAGCCTGGGCACGATGGCGACCACCGCGTTTACCCGGTAGAAGGCCACGTTTCGGCGGCCATGGTACCGGCCACAAGCGTGGATGCCGAGTTGCCCAACCTCGCCGTAGACTTCGTGAAGATAGACATTCAGGGTAGCGAAACTGCCGCGCTTCGAGGCATGGCCGCAACCATCGAGCGGTCACAGCGTCTCATGATGCTCTGTGAGTACTCTCCGCACCTGCTGGCCGAGGCTGGTACGAGTGAGAGCGAGTTCTGGGAGTTGCTGGATTCTCTGAGCCTCGAAGCACGCTTGTCACCTTCTCCATCCGAGATCGACAACCGGTCCGTGCGCGAACAGTTGAGAGGCTTGGCGGCCGACCGAGGCGAAGTGTCTCTCTACCTGGCAAAACGCGAAGTCGTGGGGTTGACCCAAACCCCGAAAACGGGGACAGATTGATCTTTGGGAAACCGGTGTACCGTCGTCCTCCAAAGAGGAGAGCCGATGAAGCGGAAGACGCATGGCGGGTCTCGCTCGTGGCACAAGCACCGGGCGCCAACCGCCTGAACGGTGGAGTCACGACCAGGTCGGCTCGGGGTTTCCTAGCCCGAGTTCGCTCTCATGATAGGCGTTGGCGTCGCCGGGCTATCCAGGGGCAGCTAGCCCCTAACGACCGATCGACAAGATGCGTGCGGACGTACGAACGATCAGCTTGCCCTCGACGAGTGCGGGCGAGGCGAAGATCGGCTCCGCCACGGCATTGGTCGCGAGCAGCTCGAACTCCGGGCCGGTCTTGACCACGAACACCTCGCCATCCTCGGAAGGTATGTAGAGCTTGCCGTCCGCGGCCACGGGCGAGGCCGTCGTGGCGCCGCCGGCACCCAGACGTTCCCGGTACAAGCGCTCGCCGGTTACCGCATCGAAGACGACCAGGACGCTGTTGTGGCGCACCACGTAGAGCAGGCCGTCGTACACGAGGGGTGTTGCCATGTAGGCGCCGTCATTCTCGCTGAACCAGGCGACGTGCTCGAACTCGCCGCCCAGCTCGGCGGTCAGGTCACCGGTGGCGCTGGTCTTGATCGCGTACACCGGCGCGGGGCCGCCGTGGGCGTTGGTGATGTAGATCAGGTCGTTGGCGATGATTGGCGTCGGTGTGGGGATGTCGCCGCTTCCCGACAGGCGCCAGAGTTCCGCCCCGGTGCGGGCGTCGTAACCGCCCATGTGACGATAGCCGTTGACCGCGATCGCGGGCCCGTCCGGCCCCTCGTAGACGGCCGGGGTGCCGAAGGTGGGTACGTCGGCCCGGGTCGTCTTCCACACCTCGGCGCCGTCAGCGAGCGAGTAGGCGGCGAGGAAGGAGCCGTCCTGGATATCGGCCTGCACGATGACGTTGCCCTCGAACAGAATCGGCGACGACGAGTATCCCCACTGCGCCTCGGGGACCGAAAAGAAGCCCTGGTCGAGAACTCCGAGATCGCGGGTCCAGAGCTCGTTGCCGTCCAGGTCGTAGGCGTACAGTCCTTCGGAGCCGAACATCGCCACGAGCTTGCTGCCGTCAGTGACCACGCTCGGATTGGCATGGGTCGACTTGGTGTGACGCAGCGTGCGCGGCACGCGGGAAACGACCGAGCGCTGCCAGAGAATCTCGCCGGAGTTTCGATCGAGACAGTACAGGCGCCACTCGTGCTGGCTCTCGTCCTGGACCGGCGCGATGTCGCCGTACAGGCCCGGCAACAGGCTGTTGTCCTGCTCGCTGATCGCGGTGGTGATGAACAGACGGTCTCCCCAGATGACCGGGCTGGAATGACCCAGTCCGGGGATCTCGGTCGACCATTCGATGCCGTCACCAGTCTCCATGTCCCAGGTCTCCGGGGTCGGCCCGCCGTCGTACACGCCCGCTGCAGCCGGACCGCGGAACATCGGCCAGGTCGCCGGAGGAGCTTCGGGACTTTCCTCCTGCTGCTGCATGGCAGCAACGTGAGAGGGCACTTGCAGGAGGCCAGTGAGCAGCAGGCTGACAGGCAGTAGCCGGGACATCGTCACCTCGGAGTAGATGGCAAACCTGGCGCAACTCTAACGGTTCTTCCTTGGCGACCCAAGATGCGGGCTCTGGGGCCTTGGCCGGGGGGGCTCATTCTCCTATTCTTGCGGCCATGTTTACCCAAGAGACATACGTAAGTCGGCGCGACGTACTGGCGGCGCGTCTTGGTGGCGGTCTGTTGGTGTTCCCGGGCAACAACGAGAGTCCGATGAACTATGCGGACAATTGTTACGCGTTCCGGCAGGACAGCACGTTCCTGTACTACTTCGGCCTCGATCAGCCGGAGGTCGCGGCGGTCATCGATGTGGACGCCGGCACAACGACCGTCTTCGGTGACGAACTCACCATCGATCACATCGTCTGGATGGGCGACCTGCCCACCGTTGCGGCGCGCGCCGAACGGGCTGGAGTGTCGGAAACGCGGCCGCTGGCGGCTGTCGCCGAGGTCGTGGCCGAGGCTCGTGCCGCCGGCCGGGACGTTCACTACTTGCCGCCGTATCGTGCCGACACGACCCTCTGGCTCGCCGATCTCATGGGCCTGGGCCCGGCCGAGGTGGCGCAGGGGGCGTCTACCGACTTTGTCCGCGCCGTTATCGATCAGCGCAACATCAAGTCGGACGAAGAGATCGCCGAGATCGAACATGCGGTGGAGACCTCGGTGGCCATGCATGTGGCCGCTATCCGCATGGCGCGGCCGGGGATGACGGAGGCTCATATTGCGGCAGAAGTAGGCCGTATCGCCGAGGCGGCCGGCGGGCGGACTTCGTTTCCGATCATCGCCACCATCCATGGCGAGACGCTGCACAACCATGTCCACGCCAACACGCTGTCGGCGGGCGATCTCTTCCTGCTCGACGCCGGCGCCGAAACTGCGCTCGGCTACGCGGGCGACCTGTCTTCGACCTTCCCGGTCGCTGAGCGTTTCTCGGCGCGGCAGCGGACCATCTACGAACTGCAGCTTGCCGCGCAGGTGGCAGCGGTCGAGGCTCTCGCTCCCGGAGTGCCTTTTCGCGACGTTCACCTCACCGGGTCACGGGTGATCTTCGACGGGCTCAAGGACCTCGGCATCATGCAGGGCGATACCGACGAAGCGCTTGCCGCGGGCGCGCACGCCATGGTCTTTCCGTGCGGAACCGGTCACATGATGGGCCTCGACGTTCACGACATGGAGAACCTGGGCGAGGTGTGGGTCGGCTACGACGGCGAGCCCAAGAGCACCCAGTTCGGCCTCAAATCGCTGCGCCTGGGCCGCCCGCTCGAACCGGGCTTCGTGGTGACGGTCGAACCCGGCATCTACTTCATCCCGCAGCTCATGGATCTGTGGCGTGCCGAGGGCCAATGCGCCGACTTCATCAACTTCGACGAGCTCGACACGTGGCGCGATTTCGGTGGCGTGCGCAACGAAGAGGACTTCCTGGTCACCTCTGGTGGCGCTCGCCGGTTGGG
>JAJCXS010000124.1 GCA_029263335.1 Acidobacteriota bacterium
TGGCGCTTGCTCTGGGTGTCGCGGGGGTGACGTCCGGGCTGGGCGAGTCGCTCTACCAGGAAGACGGGTCCGCTCAGGTCGGTAGCTACCCGGTGTTTCGCGGCGGCGTTGCGATGGTGCGCCTGAACATCGCGGTCCTTGATTCCCACGGTCGGCCCGTGAGCGGACTGGAACCGCGAGATTTTGTGATTACCGAGGAAGGCGAGTTGCGACCGACGGGTCACATCTTCCGGCCCTCCGATACGCCCGTCGACGTTGCCGTGGTGCTGGATCTGAGTGGCAGCATGGCGGATGAACTGGACGCGGCGCGCGAGGCAGCCAACGATTTCGCGCTCGCTCTCGGCGCGCAAGATTGCCTGCTCTTCTTGCCGTTCGCCACGAAGCCCGCGACTCCAGCCTGGATTCCTGGCGGGGCGTCGTTGCCAGACTCCCTTTCTTTCGATATTGGTGGCCGTGACCAGACGGCGTTCAATGATGCCGTCCTGGTGGCGCAGCGCGAGATCGCGACCCGCAGAGCAGACGCGGTCGGTGCGCCAATGGGAGTCACGAGTGCGGCGTCTGGTACCTGTGATGCGCAGTCCATTGGCCCGGAAAGCGCTAGGCGTGAACTGATCGTCGTGATCTCCGACGGCCTGGACTCGGCGAGCCGAGTCGATTGGAGCACGGTGATGTCCAACGCCCTCGGCCTGGACGCTCCGGTCCTTGCGGTGTTTGCGGGCCCGCCGCCGAGGCCATCTAGCCCGGGAGTAGTTTCGTGGGAACGTCTCAGCAGAGACCGGATGCAGACGCTGGCGGAAGGGACCGGGGGCGTATACGAGGAACTCGGTAGTCGTTCCTACCGCGCTTTGTTCGAGAGAACTCTGACGCTGATGAGAGCGACTTACGTCGTCACCTTCACGCGGTCAGCGGAGAGCCAGTCGAGCCCTGCCCTCTGGCGGGATTTGAGCGTCCGCGTAGCCGCGGCGGAGAAGGTATTGGCCCCGGGCGGCTACTACACAAGATCCTCTCAGGAGGCGCAGGCGATGGTCAGTGACGCGCTTGGCAGGCGGCTGCTGAACGCGGGCACCATCGACGCGGCAATTGTTCAATTGGAGCAAGCCACCCGCCTCAATGCCAGCTCGTGGACAGCGCCCTTCGAACTCGCGCGGGCGTACTGGCTGCGCGAGCAGACCGGCGAAGCCTTGTCGGCAGCACAGACGGCCACTACCGTTCGCCCTGGGAGTGGCCATGCTATTGCCGCGAGGCTTGCAGCAAATCTAGGTCGCTTCGAGGTCGCCGTGGAGCAAGCTATTCGGGCTCAACAGGCCGGTGAGAATGTCGGGTCCCTGGTTGAGGAGATTGCCGCCGTCAGTCCGGAGAGCGTTCCCGCCGACTTGGAAGATCGCTTGTCCGCGCCGCGCGTGTTCTTCGCCTCGAGTACCGCCGATACGCCCCAGAGCTTCTTCATCGCACGGCGTGTTGACGCGGAACTTGCGCGCCAGGCTTCTGATAGCCCGATGTTGGGGCTGGTGAACGATCGGTCGATTGCGGACTTCATGGTGTGGTTCGACGTGGAGGCGGGCTATCGAGATGGTGGATTGCGGGGAGTGGTTCGTCTGAACCGGCCCGAGCACCTGAACAAACCTACGAATCTCGAGAATCGACCTAGGAATCGCGAGCGCCCTGACTCCAATCGATCCAGGACTCTCGAGCAGCTTGATCGATCCAGGAATCTCCCCACCCTGAGCACACGCCCAGAAAGCCCGATCCTCGCGCGGCTTCGTCGCTGGACGATTGAGTCCTGGCGCCTTGAACTGACGGCGGCGCCGACGGATGAAGAGGTTCGCATGGCCGTTGAGCCGCTCGTGACCTCGCTGGCGGCCTGGTTAAGGGAGCAGAGCGGCTAACTTCTCTTTCGTCCTCGAGTCTTGACGGTATCTCCGTTCCTGACTGGGGCCCCAGGCGCTGATCGGTCTGGGTGTCCGCGTGCCAGCCGGCGTAGGGTCAGCGATGCAGGCCGTAGAACGCCTGCGCCGGGCTGTCGACCGGGAGAATCTCGAAGCTGTCGTAGCCAGCCGCCAGCGCTAATTCGCGAGCGCCTTCCTCGCCAAGAATCGTACCCAGGCCGGCACCGTCCTCGGCGAGAGATACGGTCAGGCAGTGGTATGGGCTGAGCGCGGCCCGTACCCGGGCCAGGGAGTCGTCGCGGTTCTTCAATGGATTTGCCGAGCCGGTCGGCTCGGACCAGACGAACAGACCATCGGGTTCGAGCAGTTCGCGAATGGCCCGCAGCGCTCCTACCGGTTCCGCCATGTCGTGGATACAGTCGATGGCGAGGATGAGTCCGAAGTGCTGGGGCCGGCTCGTCTCGCTGGCAGCGAGGGCGTCGAGCGTAGCCTCTTCGATGCGGGCGTTGGCGAAGGTGGAGGTCATTTCGCGGGCCGCGGCGGCCGACGGTGCGTGCGGGTCGAGACCGACGATGCGCGACGTCGGGTAGGCCTCGGCGAGCGCGGCAGTCGAACGGCCAAGCCCGCAACCCACGTCGAGAACGTCCAGCCCGCTTGCCAACCGTGCCACCAGCCCGGGAATGGCAGGCAGCCAGGCGCCGGTGAGCTGATGGTCGAACCAGGCGCGATGCATGCGATCGATCGCCGGTGCGATCTCGGGATGTAGCTGCCCGTACGAAATGCCGCCGCCGTGTCGGAACGCCTCGATCAGCTCATCGGTATGGCCGAGCGAGCGCACCGCGAACTGAAAGGTGCCGGCGCCGAAGACCGGCGAAGTTTCATCCACCAGCACCGCGCGCTGTTCCGCCGCCAGCCACCATGTGGCGGCCGCGGGGTCGTGTTCGACGTACCCGAACGCTGCCAGCGCCTTGAGCCACTCCCTAACGTAGCGCTCCTGCGTACGGGTAGCTTCCGCCAGCCCCGCACTGTCCACGGGGCCGATCTCGCCCAACGCGGCAAACAGCCCCAGACGATCGCCGATGTAGGCGAGGCCGGAGACAAACGCCCCGCCAGTATCGCGCCGCACCTGGCCCAGCAGCTCCTCGACTCGCTCGTCATCCATCGTGCGCACTCCCTCCGGCGGCGGCTAGGCTCGACCGGGGCCTAGTTCTCTTGTCCCGGGGTCATGTCCCAGTCCTGGGCGCTGGAGCGTTCGGGTAGTCCCCATTGGGCGCCGGACCAGCCGTTGAAACCCTCCATGCGGAAGACCCAGAAGCCGGTGGTCATGTCCGAGCCCACGATCAGGCCGTCGGCGTTGCGCACGTCGACACCGAACAGGCCGTTGCACATCTCGCAGCGCACCTTGCTGGGCCCACCAAGATAGGTGTCGTAGTAGCCGATCGTTACCGGGTTGTTCGGGTCCTGCATGCTGAAGATCTGCAACCCGTCCAGGTATCCCGACACGAACACGTACGGCCAGCGCACTTCGTGGTTGTGCACCAGGTTGCGCCAGTCGGCGGTCCAGGCGCTGATGGGCTCGCGGATGTTCTTGGTCTCGCCGTCGAGCGCTGGTTGCAGGTCGAAGATCCGCAGCGGGGCGTACTGGTACTCGGCCTCGGCGATGACGTAGCGACCGTCGGGCGACGGGGTGAAGGTGTGCCCCCAGGTCACGCCCGAGATTCCGGTCAGCGAGACCACCAGCGAGGGGTTTTCCAGGTCGGTTACATCAAACACGTAGTAGCCGCCCGTCCCGCCGCCATAGAAGCGATCGGTCTGGGTGTCCTCGTGCCAGCCGGCGTACATGTCGTGGTAGCTGCCCACATCCATGGAGCCGTCGCCCAGCGGCACCTGAGCAACGAGTGCGTCGTCCATCGCGCCCTCGACAACATGCGCCATGTCGTACACGTTGGCCACGGGGCTGCCCACCGTGGTGAACAGCAGCGGTCGCCCGTTGGAGTGCTTGTACATGAAGATGTTGTGGAAGCCGCCGGGGGTATCGGGAGCGTGGATCCGCGCCACCTCCGTGTAGGTTTCCGGCAGATCGGTCACGTCGAGCACAACCGCGCCCATGTCGGCGTTCGGGCCGCCCTGGCCGAACTGCAGCGACTGCACCACGTAGTAGCGGCCGTCCCACTTGAAGTACTTCACGTCCATGCCGCCGAGGCCCAGGTGTAGGTCCTGGTCCTCGATGCGCCACTCGTGGATGATCTCCGGGTTGGCAGGATCCGACAGGTCGATGATGTCCATGCCTTTGTCGCCCCAGCCGCCGTAGACCATGCGGCCCACGTACGCGAACGGGCGGTCGAGTTCCTGTTCGAGTTCGATGTCCGAGACATTGCGCTCGGGCCCGAGCGGAAGGTGAGCGAGAACATCGATGTTGTCGCTGCCGCGCTTCTCGGGTGTCCACAGCGCCACGCCCTGCGCAAAGGCCGAGGTGCTCAGCGACGCGATCAAGACCGTCAGAGCGCAAAGGAACGGGAATCGTCGTCGCATTCGAACACCTCTCGGAAACGAATTGGAAGCGAGGGCGCACATTATTCCACCCACGCCCACAGGTGTGAGCAAGCTCCGGGCTGATCGCTGACGAGTGCGCGCCCGGGTGGTAGCCTCGCCCCTGCCTGACCACTTCGTCTTTCCTGGAGATCGAATGCGTATCGCACGTCTTGCGCCCTGCCTGCTCGTCCTGGTGATGATCCTCACGCTGGCGCTGCCGGCCTTTGCTGCAGGGGCGCAGGACGCACCGCCGCCGAAGCAGGAGCAGGAAGAGGAGCAGGTCGCCGAAGAGGGCGCCGAGGACGAGAAGGGCGACGAGGAAGAAAAGAAGAACGGCAAGATCAAGCCGTACGACGAGGTCATTACCGAAGAGGCCGAGACGCACGAGGGCGTATTCAAGACCCACCGCATCGACGACAAGCTCTACTACGAGATCCCGGTCAGTGAGTTCGGCGGTGAGTTCACCTGGGTCACCCAGATTGCGCGTACGCAGACCAGTTACGGCTACGGCGGATTGCAGGCGCAGAATCGTGTGGTGCGTTGGGACAAGCACGACGATCACATCCTGCTGCGCAACGTGGAGTACAACCTGCGCGCCGAGGAGGGTACCCCGGAGGCCATTGCGGTCGACGCGTCGACGGTGCCGGCGATCATCAAGAAGTTCGACGTGGTCGCCTACGCAGAGGATGGCGCGGCGGTGATCGACGCTACCGGCCTGTTCATGGACGACGTGCCGGAGTTCTCGCCCAAGGTGCAGCTGCGCGATGTGCAGCGCATGGACAAGTCGCGCAGCTTCTTCACCACGGTGAAGGCGTTCCCCATGAACATCGAGACGCGGGTACTTGCCACCTTCTCGAAGAGTCCGAGCAACCCGTTCCAGCAGCAGTCGAGTCGCATCCCGGCGCCGCGCCGTAGCGACCGGACGCTGGGTTCGGTCACGGTGGAGTTGCACCACAGCATGGTGAAGTTGCCCGACGAGCCGATGATGCCGCGCAACTTCGACGCGCGCGTGGGCTTCTTCTCGCTCGGATACGAGGACTACAGCTCCGACTCGCACGAAGTGGACAACGTACGCTATGTGACCCGCTGGCGGCTCGAGAAGCAGGACCCGGACGCCGCGGTGTCCGATCCCGTGAAACCCATCGTCTACTACGTGGGTCGCGGCATTCCCGAGAAGTGGCGTTCGTACGTGGCGCAGGGGGTGGAGGACTGGCAGGAGGCATTCGAGGCGGCGGGTTTCAGTAATGCGATCGTGGCCCGCGAACCGCCGACCGCCGAGGAAGATCCTGACTGGGACGCCGAAGACGCGCGCTATTCAACGATTCGTTGGCTGCCGTCGACGGTGCAGAACGCTTTCGGCCCGCACATCCACGATCCACGTACCGGCGAGATCCTCGAAGCCGACATCCGCTTCTACCACAACGTCATTCAGCTGGCCCGGAACTGGTACTTCGTGCAGGCCTCGCCCATGGATGCACGCGCCCAGGATCTACCGCTGCCCGACGACCTGATGGGCGAACTGATTCGCTACATCTCCGCGCATGAGGTGGGGCACACGCTCGGCTTCCAGCACAACATGAAGGCGAGTGCCTGCTACACGGTCGATCAGCTGCGCAGCCGCGAGTTCACCGAGGCCAACGGCAACGAGGCTTCGATCATGGACTACGGGCGCTTCAACTACGTGGCTCAGCCCGGCGACGGGGCGCGACTGATCCCGCGCATCGGACCTTACGATCGCTTCGCCACCGAGTGGGGTTACTCGCCGGCCAACGCGTCGTCGCCGGACGACGAGAAGGGCTTTCTCGATCGCATCGCGGCGCGGCAGCTCGATGATGCCTGCCTGCGTTTTGGATCTCCGGGGGTCGATCCGTTCGCCCAGACGGAAGATCTATCGGCGGACGCGATCGAAGCCACCCGACTGGGGCTACTGAATCTGGAGCGCGTGGCGAGCTTCGTGGTGCAGGCCACCGGCGAAGAGGGTGAAGACTACGCGCTGCTGAGCACGATGCACGCCAACATCATTGGCCAGCGCGATCGCGAGCTTGGCCACGTGGCCTCGCTGGTGGGCGGCGTCGAGGTCAACCGCATGGTCTACGGGCAGGACCCGTCCGTGTACACTCCGCTGCCCCGCGACCGTCAGGCGGCGGCGGTGGAGTTCCTACTCGAAAACGGCTTCAAGGTGCAGCCCTGGCTGGTGTCGGGCGATGTCTTGACGCGCATCGGCATGACGTCGATGGTGGCGCGGTTCGATGTGTCGCAGCAGCGCCTGTTGCGCACGCTGTACAGCCCCGCCCGAGTTTCGAGGATGGTCGCCATCGAAGCCACGAACGCCGGGCCGACCTACACTCTGGCCGAGTTGACCGACGACCTTGCCACCGGCATCTTCGAGGAACTCGCCGCGGGTAGCGCCAGCGTAAACCCCTATCGGCGGGCCCTGCAGCGGAGGTTCGTGGATCTCCTGATCACCCAGGTCACAGGCGATCGCGTCTCGGGCGAGCTCCGCGCGGTGGCCCGCGGTGCGCTGGGCGAACTGCAGTATCGGCTCGAAGCGGGAGCCCGTGGCGCGGGTGACACCGCGACCCGGTACCATCTGGGAGATCTTGCCCAGACGATCGGCGCGGCGTTGGCGGCGAGTTACGTGATTGGCAGCTAGGTCGGTGCGGCAAAAAAGAGGCCGGGCGCACGACAGTGTTACAGTCTGTCGTGGAGTCTATATACTAGACACCGTTTGTGTCGGACCCATCCCAGAGGAAAGCCGGAAGGCGAGCGAAAGGGTAATCCAGGCGTGAAGGCATCGGCCACGTTGGGACAGTTCGAGCACCTCGTCTTGTTGGCGATCCTGCGTTTGGGATCGGAGGCGCACGGCATCCGTGTACGCGAGGAGATCGAGGGACGCACCGGCCGGCGCGTCACGCGCGGGGCGCTCTACACGACCCTGGAGCGGCTACGAGAGAAGGGTTTCCTGAGCTGGACCACCGACGATGCGCCCCCGGCAAGAGGGGGAATCCCACGTCGGCGCTACTCCGTCTGCGACGAGGGAGTCGACGCAATCAAGAGTGTGCAGCGGGCGATCAGCAGTCTCGCTGAAGGGCTCGAGCAGACGCTCCACTGAGTGCTCCTGGCGCCTCAGTCGTCGCCAGCAAGCAGTTGCGCCGCGAGTGCCTCTAGGGCGCGGTTTCGCGCTGCGGCATCTTGCGACCCCGATTCGAGAAACGGACGCCAATGCTCTTCCAGCGCCGGTAACTGCCTCGCCCAGCGCTCGCCGCGTCGGTACACCCCCAACGTTCCATAGTGCTGATACCCGGGCTCTCCCTGGGCCGCGAGGGCCAGCCGGGTAATCTCGCCGCTCGTGAAGAAGATCACGTCGTGCCAGAAGCGATCGGGTTCCGTACCGCCCGCGGCCAGGAACGCCGCGCCCAATCCCGCTCGGAGCGGCTGCTCGAGCGGGTCGGTATGCGACGCCTCATGGAAGATCATCTCGAGACCCTGCGGCATCTGATTCCCGAGCGGATCGCTCGAAATGGTCAGGCGACCGTCGCTCGAGTACGCGCCAACGGCATTCGCGTAGACCATCACGTCTACAGGGATTGCGGTGGCGGGCCAACGGCCGCCGTAGGCGGCCTCGAAACGAACGGCCATGTTCTCCTCGACCCTGCCGAGGGTCGGCGAGATCGACTCGATCCAGGCGCGGTTGCGGGCGTCGTGCGTCGGCCACCAATGGTGCACAAAGATCGGCAGAACGCTCTCGAGAGCCTCGGTCAGCGGCCGGTCGGCCGCGTCGATGTCGGCGTGTGGCAACGCGCCCGCAGCCCAGGCGCGTGCCGCCAGAAGTCCTTCGTCGAACAGCAGGCTACGACCAACTGTCGTCGCATACGCTTCCACCGCCGCTGACCACTCCCGCTGTTCCTGCTCGTCGAGCACGGAGCGCCAGTTGTCGCGTTCGGCGAGTGGCAGGGCGTACCGTGGCCATTCACCGGCGTCGTCAGCGGCCCAGGCGAGGAGAAAGTGGTGAAGGGCTATGCGGGGCGCGCTGCGCAGCTCGAATCGCGCCGTCTCGGCCACGAACGGGCCGGCCTGCGGCGTGGTGGTCGCGCTGCCGGACAGGGGCCCGACGATCGAACAGGTCAAGGCTGTGAGTAGAGCGATCGTCTTCCGGGTGGGTAGCGGTTCTGTCATGCGCTGGCGCACTCGTGGCTGTCCCGCTCGCGACCAACACGCGAGGGATGGGCTGCGGAGGGTAGCACGCGAGCTGGTCAGCTCCCGAACGGATCATCCACAGTGGACTCCGGCCGCCAGTTTCGGCGTGAGCCTCTGACGACCGCTCTCGAAGTCGCAGCTAGCGACGGCGGATCCGGTAGATGCCCCTGCTACTCGTCGAGGACAGGTACACGAAGCCGTCCGGACCGATGCGCATGTCCACGATGCGGCCAACATCGTGGCCCCAGACCAGCCGCTGCAGTGACGATTCACTATCGGCGACACGATCGGCAAGGGAGCCGGTGAGTACGAAGTCCTTGCGGTCATCTGTTTGCTTCAGCAGGTAGAGGTTGCCTGTGCCGGCGTCGGCGACCAGCGCGGACTGTCGCAGGTTTCGCGGCAGCGCGCTGTTCGCAAGAAACGCTATGGAGGTCACCCCGACAGGTACGCGGAAGCTGAAGATGGGGTCGCGATAGGTCGATCCCGGCACTGTGACCAGATCGGCAACGTCGCGGGCGATGAACCCGTGCGCGTCGTACACAGCGTCGCGCGAGTCGGGGCCCATGATCATCACCCAACCGCTGTTCATACCCGGGCCACCGCGGTTGATCTCGTCGTACGAGTCGGGCCCGTTCTCGGTGAACCACAGATCGCCGGTGGTGGGCTCGAAGTCCATGCCGAATGCATTGCGAACGCCGATCACGTACCACTTCCGCATGGCTTCGATCTCGTGGTCGGCCCAGGGGTTGTCGGCTGGGATCGAGCCGTCCTTGTTGATGCGGAAGATGCCCCCCGCATCGCTGGCGACGGTGGACGAGGTGTTCTGTTCGATGCGCGGATTATCGAGCCGGCCACGGTCGTAGTCGCCAATCGCGCCGTAGATTTTTCCGTCAGGCCCAAAGCGAATGTAGCCGCCGTGGTGGTGGGCGCTGTTGGGCTGCGAGTCATCGCGCTTCATCCTCAGGATGACCTTGCGTTTCTTCAGCTTGGGGTTCGGCTTCTTTCGATTCAGCCCCTTCATGGTGAACCGGGCCAGCTGTCCCTCGATGAACCTGCCGCCATCGGCCGCCGCAGCGGTGGTATAGATATAGACGTGGTGGTTCTCCGCGAAGTTCGGGTCCACCGCGAGACCGAGGCCGCCGCCGTTGATGTCATTCGATACGGGTCGGTCGAGTACTACCACGGAGTCCTTCCCATTCTCGATGAGACGAACCTTCCCGGTGTTCTTCTCGATGACGAGAATCTTCTCGTCGCCGATGAAGTCGAAAGAGATGGGGCGCTCCAGGGCCTTGTCTTCGAAGAACACCTCGATGGTGAGGCGCGGGTCATCGAGAGTTGGGGGTGGGTCGTCTTGCACCACGGTCGCTATGTCCAAGGCAGGAACGACCGCCACGAGTACGGCGAACAGACCGGCACGCTCCATGCGCATTCAGGCACCTCTGATGATGGGGAAAGCACGCTGACTACAATTTAGACTTCGACAAAGACTATAAAATAGGCACCGCGCATATCAAGTCATGCCGAGAAATCAGAGGAGCGGCTTCCCTGAACGGACTCACCACGCTGCCCAAATCACGGATCGAGGGCTGGCTTCTCCGCTGGGCCCGCTGCGTGCCATCGGCACTCAGCGCCGTGGGCGATCTGCGCGAGGATGTTCAGGCCCTCGTGCCCCGGTGGGGTCAGCGCCGCGCCTACCTCTGGTACCTCGGCCACATGGGTCTGGTAATTGCGCACTTAACCCTGCTGACCGTGGGGTCGAGCCTGTTGTCGGGTATACGCGACGATATGCGCCAAGCGCGTCTGTCCGTCGCGCGGGAACGCAGCGCGGGGTCATGGCTGTCACTGGTGGTGATGCCCTCGATTGCGGTGAGCGTGATCGTTGCCGGTACCGCGGGCCCCAGTCTTCTTGCGGGGAGCCCGTATCCGAGGCCGCACGAGCTGATGGCGATCACGCCCGTTCTCGATGGCGTCGCGGTGAAGAGTTCGCTGCCGGAGTACTACGACTATGTCGATGCCCTTGACCTTGGCCTCGGCGCGGACCTGGTGCCGTGGGGGCTGCGGGGGGCCCTGATCGAGATACCCGGTCTCGAGCCGACTCACGATGCCGTGGTCGTCACGGACCATCGCTTCGGCGCCATGCTGGGCAATCCTCTGGCGCAGGGCCGTTGGTTCACCGCGCGGGAGGATCGGCATGCCGATCAGGTCATCGTTATCAGCGACGCCTGGTGGAAGCGGTTCTTTGGCGGCAAAGATGATGTTCTGGGTCGGTCCCTTACCCTGGGCGGGCTCGAGTTTAGGGTCATCGGCCGCATGGCTCCCGGGGCGGAACTTCCATCAGATGCGGGTGCCTGGATGCCCGCGAGCTTCGAGCGCTGGCGGCCTGCGGGCTTCGACCCGGAACGGTCGCCGACACGTGGCACACGATTCCTGGATGTCATGTTGCGAGTCGAGTCGCCCGCCGAGCTACTTGCCATGGGCGAGCAACTCGACAGCCTCGCGGAGCGTCTGAACGCCGACTACCCGTCGGACTATGGCGAGCGGATGCAGCTGACGACGGTTTCTCTCTCCGACCAGCAGCTCGGCGTTGAGGGGCCGGTCCTTCGTGTCGTGTTGGCCAGCCTCGCTATCTTTCTGATGTTGACGGCACTATCGCTATCGGTGGAACAGCGTGCGGTGGCCGCACGCCGTCGTGCGGAAATGGCGCTGCGCAGTCACCTGGGCGCATCGCGTGCGCGCCTCGCACTGCAGCTCCTCCTCGAGACGATTCTCCTCATCGGGCCGGCACTGATTGTTGGCGCCACGCTCGGTGCCGGCGGGCTTTTTCTCTACGAACAGTCGGGCGCACCAGCGTGGCTGCACGCGTTGACGCCACCGGGCATCGCGGCCCTGTGCCTGGCGCTCGTTCTCGGCTTCATCATGACGGCCTCGTTGGCGCGAGCCACAGTGCTCTGCCGCCTGCACCCGGACACCGCGAAGCGGCGCTCGCTCTCACGGGCCGGAGCTCAGCGGTGGCGCAGCGGGCTGGTGGCAGCCCAGGTTGCCGGCCTCACGGTTCTGGTGGTGACGGCTGCGCTGTTGGTCGGGTCGTTGCTGCAACTGCGCGCGATCGACCCGGGATTCACGCCGGGAGAACTCTTGACCGGCCACGTTGTTCACGTGGGGCCGGAGGCACTTGACGCCGAGTACCAGGGCCGAATCTGGCGACATTTCGCGAAACAACTCGAGGCACATCCGGCGATCCGACGAGCGGCGCTCGCCAGCGCCATGCCGCTTCAGGGCGCGGAGGCTTTCACGCGGGTACGAAGAGTCGATGTACTCCCGGTCCACGCAAGCAAAGGGGGAGGGCTTGCTCCGGATACCCTCGACGCGGCGTACGTTCAACTGATGACAGACCAGTTCCTCGAGCTGATCGAGGCCCCCCTGGTCGCTGGGCGGGTGCACGAACTCGAGGACGACGAGGTCGTGGTCAATGAGGAACTGATCAGTAGGCTCCCCAGCTGGCACGGCATCGGGTCGCGAATCTACATCGAGGGAGGACAGGAGTCCGGGGCCGCGATTGCCGGCATCGTCGCCGGCGAACGCTATCAGGGCCTGTCGAAGCCGCCCGAGGCGCGCGTCTACGTGCCGTTGGATCAGGCGCCGGCTATTACGGGGTTCGTTCCGCAGCAATTCGCTGTCGTGATCGAACTCAGGGCGGAAGCGGTCTTCGGCGCCAGCGACTTCGCCGCGCTGGTCGATGAGGCGCTGCCGCCTGCTTCGGTCGGCGATCATCTCGCACCGGTTACCCGTGTCAAAGAAGAACATCTCGACGGGCCGCGTACCGTCTCGGCGGTGTTCGCCGCCTTTTCCGCGCTCGCCGCGGTGCTCGGATGTCTCGGGCTCCGCAGGCTGTTTCTGGTCGAGCTGTCCCTTCGACGTACCGAGATCGGGGTGCGCCTCGCGCTGGGCGCCTCGGCCGTATCTCTGCGGCGCGCGATGTATCGCGAACTGGCGCTCACCGTAAGTTGCGCGGCGGGAGTGGGACTGCAGGCCGGACTCATTCTCTGGGGGACTCTGGATACCTACGTCGGCCTGCCCATGCCGGGGTTCGGAATCGGAGTGCTCACCGCCTGTCTGGTGCCCATCGCTGGAGCCTGGCTAACGCTGGTCCCGGCTCTTCGTCTGCAGCTTCGGTCGGAGATCGCGCAGCTGTTGCGTGTTCAACTCTGACGCGGAGTGGGTACCGCGGCGTCGGTTGCGACTCGCGCGATCAGTCGAGGTCCGCGATGACCGGTGCGTGATCGGAGGCCGTTAGCCCCTCCTGCTTCTTGCGATAGTCGCGATCCGTCCACACGTCGCTTACTCGTTCACCAATGGCGCGCGTTCCCAGCAGCAAGTCGATGCGGAGACCCAGGTTGCGGTGGAAAGCGCCCATTCGGTAGTCCCACCACGAGTACTTCTGAACTTCGGGATAACGGTCGCGGAACAGGTCGATCAGCCCCGTATCGAGGAGGTGCTGGAACCGCTGCCGCTCCTCGCCAGTGTGGAAGATGGTCGCTGGGTCCTCGTGCCATGAGTCGATTGGCGCCGGACAGACATTGAAGTCGCCACACAGCACCGCGCTACTGTCCGCAGGGTGACATGTTGCCCAGTGGTCGCGCAGGCTCTCGAGCCAGGCCAGTTTACGAGGGAAGTCCTGGTGCTCGAGATTCTTGCCGTTGGGCAGATAGATGGTGGTGAAGTCGATGCCCTCGATGCGCGCTGTGATCAGACGCGAACCCATCGTCTCCTGGCCGGGCAGGCCACGCTGCAGCAACTCGGCGGGTTCGCGGCTGAGGATGGCGACGCCGTTCCACGCCTTCTGCCCGTGGGTGACGACGCGGTAGCCTTCGGCCTCGAAGCTCATGGCCGGGAACTGATCGTCTTCCAGCTTGAGCTCCTGCAATCCGACGATGTCGGGCTGACGGGACCGAAGCCAGTGCAGCACGAAGTCGAGGCGGGCACGGAGGCCATTGACGTTCCAGGTAGCGATGCGCATGCCGCGAGATCTCCCGATGCAACTTTCACGACCGGCCGGCGGTCTTTTCTATAGAGACGAAACTTTCCTGACCGGTCCATAGTCTGTTACAGGCAGGGGGCGTATGCTAAACGCACTGCTCCCCAGGGCGAAAGCGACAGGGTCGGTGTCGGCCGATCTGCCAGGGCTGTGAGCCGGAGGTACTACCCGGGAGGGGATTCCTTTGTTCCGTGCCCTCGCTCGCTTCATCAAGTCGCCTATCCACACCTTCCCGGCGCTGGCCGCCGCGATCGGCTGCCTGGTTTCGGGATACAGCACTTTCAACGGCATATCCGAGATCTTCCCGAGTTTCGGCTATGCGGTGCTTGCGGCTCTCGGACTTGCCGCGATTATCCAGCTCGGAATGCTGTCGAGCACCTTGTCGCTGCGTGAGCGCAGCCAGTATCAGCCGATGGTCATCGCCGTGATCTGCTTCACCGTGGTGATGTCGAGCTTCACCTCGTACGTCTTCTACTTCCGCGGGTTCTCCGAGGAGACCATTGCCAAGGAGCGCCGCCTGGAACGGTACGAGTCGCTGCGCTCGTACCTGGTGGATGTTCGCGGCCAGACCTCGGGCGTGCTGGGTACACTGCGCGACGCTGGCGCGGAACTCGAGCAACGCATCGAAATGGAGTCGTCCAGCGGTGGCGGGCTGCGCAACATCTCTAGCCCCTATCTGCAGCAGCTGGTGGCGGAGTCCGATCTGATCGTCGACCTGCGTCGGGTGCAAAGCGGCTCAGGTGAGCGCCACCGCTTCCTGACCGCTTTGGCCCCACGTCTGCAGCAAATGGAGACCGAGGTCGGCACCGCGCTAGCCGGGATCGATACCGAGATCGCCGCGCTAACCGAGGGCGCGGGCATCGACCACGAGGCCATGCGATCGAGCTACTCGCGGGCGTCGGCGCTCGTGCCGGTCGACCGCATCCGCGAGGTGCGGGGCGAATTCGCCACGCTGGCCGTCGATCCGGCGATTCTCGACACCAGTGCACTGGAGGACGAGGAGTACTGGCAACGTGCGGTCACAGACCTGTTCGCCGGATCGCCGACGGCGCTCGTGTTCGCCTTCATCGCTGTCTTCATCGACACCATGATCGTGTTCTTTGCCTTCATTGCCGGGCAGCCGCGGGGGGCGACAACTTCGCCGCGTGTGCCGCTGGCACACTGGCTCCGGATGGCCTACGAGCAGCGCTTCGATGACGGCGTGCGGTGCTGGCTTGCAGCCCTCGATGGAGTGCGGGTGCAGCGCGGCCGAGACTCGCTGCATCGACTCGAGGTGCGCCGCCTGACAGATGATCGCGATGCCCAATGTGCACGACTCCTGCGCCAGGACGGCTATCTGCGCCAGGTTATGCTGGAGGACGGTCAGACCCACTGGTGCCTTACAGACGAGGC
>JAJCXS010000125.1 GCA_029263335.1 Acidobacteriota bacterium
GCGGTGGTGGACGCACACACCGACAAGGCTGACGAGCGTGACGAGTCGGTCCACCGCATCAACGACGAGTTGAGCAAGACCGAGATCACCGGCGCCGGCTTCGAGTTCGTCGAAGCCTCGGACGTCCTGGTAAACCTCGACGACACCTTCGAGTTTGACGGCCGTGAACGTGCCGGCCAGCGCGGCGCCACCGAGGACGCCCCCATTCACCGCTACTACGTGTCTCGCTTCGTCCACAAGTACCGCAAGCCGACGCAGTAGCGGCTTACCTTCGACGGTCCACCACACTGCTGCATTCGTTCAGGAGGGAGAACCACCGTGAGAGAAAGACTTCGTTTGCTGAGCGTGATCGCCTTGTTTGCGGTCGCCCTGATTGCTGTCGGCTGCGCCACCTCTGAGGAGCCGGCCGAAGAGCCCGCCCCGGCCGAAGAACCCACCGAGGAAGCCGCAGACCCGAACTCCGTTCTTGCCGACCCCACGCGTCCGGCTGAGGAGATGGCCCAGGACGCCGACCGCAAGGCCCTCGACGCCTACGCGTTCTTCGGCGTCGAGCCGAGCATGACCGTGGCCGATGTGTGGACCGGCGGTGGCTACAACACCCACCTGCTCTCGCGCACCGTCACCGACGGCAAGGTGTTCGCCATCCTCGGCTTCTACGCCGAAGGCCAGTTCGCCACGGCTGAGGCACTCGCCCAGCGCGTTACCGATGCTGAGCTGAACAACGTCGAGATCGTGACCGGCATCACCGACGTGCCGGCCGAGTCCGTCGACGTGGCCATCGCGGTGCGCAACTTCCACGACGCCGACGAGTACGGCGACGGTCGCCCGGCAACCGTTGCGCAACTGTTCGCCATCACCAAGCCAGGTGGCATCGTGGGCATCATCGACGTGGCCACGCCCCACGAGGGCTGGCACGAAGAGACCCACCGCCTCAACGAGCAGGCCGTAATCGACGACTTCGTGGGCGGCGGATTCGAGCTGGCCGAGAGCTCGGACATGCTGCGCAACGAGGCCGACGACCACAGCACGAGCGGTTTCCAGGAAGGCCGCCACACGATGGACCGCTACGTCCTGAAGTTCCGCAAGCCCGCCGGCAACTAGGCGGCCGCAGATTCCTCGCTTTCTGCGTCGGTGACCTCGGGCTCAGGCTCGGGGACACCGGCGTGGAGGCGCAGGAGAATCTCACCGTAGGCACGCAGGTCGCCGCTCGACGGCTTGCCGTCCAGCGCCTCGTGCAACCGCGTCGCCACGGTTTCGAGATCCAGCTTTTCGCCCTCCGCGATCACCACCAGATGGCCAGGGCTCGACGCGCCCGCGCCCAGTCGGGCCAGCTTGGCCGGCGTCAACATATAGGCCAAGGTCTGTGGGTGCGCGCGGAAACCCCGTAGGCGATCGTCCGGTTCGACATAGCTGCGCCGCCCGGCGTGGAACGTGGCCGCGGACGTAGGCGAGAACTCCTGATACGCATCCGCCACCAGATCGCTGAGATGCTCGCCGCGCCGGTTGGACACCAGCATGCGGGTCACCTGGTAGGCGCGCCGCCTGTCGATCTTCGCCGTAATGCCGTAGCGGGAAGCCTCCGCCTGCGCCTGTGCCACCACCTGGTCGGTGCGGGCACGCCACGGGCTCACGGGCGAGTGGGCACGCCTCAGGTGGCCCATCTGATCGAAGCCGTGCAAGGTCAGGCCCCGTATCAACGCGGAGAAGAAATCGCTCAACATCGCTGTGCTCCTGGAACCTGGCCGTCATCTGGACGCGCCGCCGGGGCCGGATTATACGAGCTGTCACCCTATCGTGCAGCAAGCTCGACTGCGCGCGCCGCCGGACTGGCGTCGATGCGCGGGGCGGACTAGCCTGATCGCCTCATGACCAGCGACGTGCTCCCGGAAATCCAAGAAGTTCGCGACGCAGTGCCACGAGTGCGCCCGCACCTGCATCGTACGCCGCTGGTGTCGTCGCGCACGTTGAGTGAGCTTACTGGTTACGACATCTGGCTCAAGTGCGAAAACCTGCAGAAGACCGGTTCGTTCAAGCCGCGCGGTGGGCTGAACCGCCTGGCGACGCTGACGCCCGAGCAGCGAGCGGCGGGCGTTCTCACCATCTCGGCCGGCAACAACGCGCAGGGCATGGCTTTTGCCGCGCGCGTCGAAGGAATTCATGCGGTGCTGGTGATGCCGGAGACCGCGGCGGCCAGCAAGGTCGCCGCCACGCGCGAATACGGCGCCGAAGTGGTGCAGCACGGCGACGTCCACACGGCGTTTGAACGCCTCGAACAACTGCACCAGGAACGCGGGCTGACGCTGATCCACCCGTTCGACGACCCCATGTTGATCGCCGGCCACGGCACCCTCGGGCTCGAAATCTGCGAGCAGCTCGATCCTATTGACGCCGTCGTCTGCGGCGTCGGAGGCGGCGGCCTGAGCGGTGGCCTGGGCGTTGCACTGAGCGATCGCGGCGTCGCCCTTTACGGTGCAGAGCCGGTCGGCGCGGCGACGATGACGGCCGCGCTGGAGGCGGGCGAGCCGGTACGTCTCGACCACGTGAACACGATTGCGGACGGGCTCGCTCCCCCCTTTGTCGGCCGCCTCAACCTGGAAGCCGCGCAACGCTTCATGAAGGAGGTACAGCTAGTCAGCGACGACGAGATCCGGGCCGCCATGCGGCTCCTGATTGAGCGCACGAAGTACCTGGTCGAGCCCTCGGCCGCGGCCGGCCTGGCCGCGCTGCTGTCCGGCCGGATCACGCTGGCCCCCGGGAGCCGTGTCGTCGTGGTTCTTTCGGGAGGCAACGTAGACCTCCACCGCCTGACCGACTTCCTCGACTGACGTGCGAACGACCTTCCATCGCGGTGGCGAGCACCGCCCGCTCCGAGCTGGCAGATGCCTCCTGGCTGCGGTTGCGGCATGGGCCTGGGCCGCCCCCGTGGCTGCCCAGCAGCCCCAGCGTGAGACCGAGTCGGCAGGACCCGTGAAGGAGTTGGCGCAGGAATCGGTGCAGGAACTCGTCACGGTGACCGCCACGCGGCGGCCGTTCGACATCGCGGACATCTCGGCGCCGGCCACGGTCATCAGCGGTGCCACGCTGCGAAGCCGACCGGCGGTGGGTCTCGACGAAGCGCTGCGCTGGACAGCGGGTTTCAGTCTTCTGCGTCGCACACCGGGCCGCGCTGCTCACCCCACGACCCAGGGATTGAACCTGAGGGGCGTGGCGCCGAGCGGCACGAGTCGCGCCCTGGTGCTCGTCGACGGGATGCCACTGACCGATGCGTTCGGCGGCTGGGTCTACTGGTCGCGCGTACCGGCGATCGTCATCGACACGGTGGAGATCGTGCCCGGTGGGGCGTCTTCAACCTACGGCAATCAATCGCTCGCCGGCACGGTGCAGATCGTCACCAGCCCGCCGCCGTCGCAACTGCGCGCACAGGTGCAGGGGGCCGCTGGCGGGCTCGATACATGGCGGGCCGCTGCCACCCTCGGCGGACCGTTCGCCGGCGCGCACGCCCTCGCGGCAGTCGAGCTGTTCGACACCGGCGGCTACATCGCCACCGCGGGAAAGGTAGCCGGCACGGTAGACGACGAGGTGGCTTCCCAGCATCAGTCCGGCTGGCTCGCCATCGATCTCGGGCCCGGCTTGCGAGCCGGCGGCAGTGCCCTGCGCGAGACGCGCGCCAACGGAACGCCGGAACAGACCAACTCCACCAGAGCCTGGGGCGTGCACAGCCACTGGAATCCGGGCTCGACCCACAGTGGCGGCCGCATCGGCGCAGCCTATCGCTGGCAGGACTTCCGCAGCCGCTTCTCGAGCATCGCCACCGATCGCAACAGCGAGCGGGCCGTGCTGGATCAACGGGTGCGCTCGTCCGAGGTGGTACTCGGTGCGCAAGGGTGGCGCGCTGTCAACGAGCAGCTGACCTTGGCCGCCGGTGGCGACTGGCGGCGTGTTGACGGCACCAGCCTGGAGCACGTTCTGTCAATTGGGCTCCGCCGCGAGCCCGGCGGCGCACAGAGCATCGGCGGCGGTTACGGGGCCGCCCAGTGGCGCCTTGGCGACGAGCTCTTTGTCGAGGGCGCTGCCCGCCTCGACCGCTGGCACAATCGACCCCGCGAAGGAGGCGTTGCACGCTCGCTCACGGCGCTATCGCCCCGTATCGGTATGGCGTGGCACCCGCGACGGGAGTGGACCCTGAGAGCGTCCGCATACAGGTCGTTCCGGGCTCCCACGCTGAACGAGCTGTACCGTCAGTTTCGCGTTGGCGACATCATCACCCGAGCCAACCCCGAGCTGACACACGAGCGGCTCACCGGCGTAGAGGCTGGCGTCGAGTACAGCGACCGGATCGGTTCCGGGAACCTCAGAGCGCGCCTGCACGGCTACACGAACCGCCTCGCGGATGGCGTAATCAACGCAACGGTCGGTGGCGCCGGGGCTCTGACCTTCCGTCAGCGCGCCAACCTGGGGCGGGCAACGATCCGCGGCGCTGAACTCGACCTGGACGCCTCTTGGGCACACTGGACCTTGAGCGCCAGCACCGTCTGGATCGACAGCAGAATCGACGAGGATCAACCTGGCGCCGCCAGCACCGTAATCGGCAATCGGCTTCCACAGGTACCCGGCCACCGGGCACGACTCGCGGCGCTGTGGCAAAACGGCCGCTGGGCGGCGGACTTGTCGGTACAGACCACCGGAGCCCAATTCGAGGACGATCGCAACGAACGCCGGCTCGGAACGGCAGTCACCCTCGATACGGGCTTGAGGGTCGAAGTGAGCGAGGACTGGCACCTCGGGCTGATGGCGCAGAACCTCCTGGATCGGCGGCTGGAGGTCGCCCGCACGCCGGTGCTCGCCCTGGGCCCGCCGCGCACCTTGATGCTGCGCGTGGGTTGGAACCCGGTTCGTCGCACCGGCCATCGCGGAACCGTTTCCGACGGCAACCGTTGAGCGGCGCTTGCGGACCATCCACCGGACACCCCCGCCATCCGTTCGATGCTCGCTTGTATGGCCAAAACGGGGCGACTACCGTCCCCGCATGAATAACAACGCCGTTCTCCGCACTCAGAAGCTGGTGAAGGAGTTCGATGGCATTCGCGCCGTCAACGAACTCGACCTCGAGATCCTTGCCGGGAGCATCTTCGGCCTGCTGGGGCCTAACGGTTCGGGTAAGACGACGACCATCCGGACCTGCATGGGTGTCTACGTGCCGGACAGCGGCTCGGTAACGCTGCTGGGTAACGAGGACCCCCTCGCTGTCCGCGACCGGGTCGGGTATCTGCCCGAGGAGCGCGGGCTCTACCCGAAGATGCAAGTCATCGAACAGCTCGCATTCCTCGGCGCCATTCGTGGTCTG
Organism: Acidobacteriota bacterium; assembly: GCA_029263335.1. Taxonomy (GTDB): domain Bacteria; phylum Acidobacteriota; class UBA890; order UBA890; family WLXD01; genus WLXD01. Next base: position 5,345 of record JAJCXS010000125.1, read on the forward strand.
AGCCAGGCTGAGGCCACGAAACGAGCCCGCAAATGGCTCGATCGCCTCGACCTCGGCGACCGCGGAAAATCGGCCACCGAAGAGTTCTCCAAAGGCATGCAGCAGAAGGTTCAGTTCGCCGCGGCCGTGATTCACGAGCCCGAGATCGTGATCCTCGATGA
>JAJCXS010000126.1 GCA_029263335.1 Acidobacteriota bacterium
CGGCGCACCGGGCTCGAGCCCTCCAGCCCTGGACCAACCGCTACAATCGTCACCGGCCCCACGCGGGCATCGGCATGCAAACTCCGATGTCCCGTCTCAAGGTGAGTCCGTGAACAACCTACTCAGAACTCACAACTAGCCCGCAACCTTCAGCGCTTGCGGCGTTTCGGCTTGCGCTTCTTGGGGCCCGGCCGCTTCTGCCGCTCGTTCGACCGCGCATAGACCCCGCGCATCATCTTGCCCGTGGCGAGCCCGACAATGGCCGGAATGAGCCAGGCGGCGTAGAGATAGAACTCCTGCGGCCAGGCGACCAGCGTCGACCCCGCCGCCAGTTCGAGCCCGGCCTTGAGGGGGAAGAAGGCGACCATCGCCACTGAAGTCAAAGGCAGCTCCACCCACTCCAACTTGCCGACCAGGGCGAGCACGAAACCGACGACGAACATGCCCTGGAAAGCCCACACCGAGGGGCGCGCGACGAGGCTGCGAAACAGCGAGCCCACGAACGCCTCGGGGACCAGCACGGCGGGGACAAGAACCGCGGCGGCGCCGCCCACAGCGGCAATGGCCAGGAAAGGCAGGATTCGTTTCATTCGAGAAGCTCACGTGCGCGGTCAAACACGCCGGACAGCATGGGCCGGGTCAGTTTGCCGGTGAAGGTATTCTGCTGACTGGGATGGTACGACCCCAGCAACGTCAGGTCATGGCGCGGGAACGCCGCGGTCCCGTGCGGGGCGCCGATTCGAGCCTCCGCAGCATGACCGAACTTCGGTTTGGGCCGTGGCACCGCGCAGCCGCGGGCGCGGAGCGAACGCAGCGCCTGCTCCCAGCCGAACGAACCGAGCGCGACCAGCACACGCACCCCGGCCCCGTGCGCGTCGATCAGATCGAGTTCGCGGTCCATGAACGGACGGCAGTTGTCGCGTTCCTCCGTGGTCGGCTTGTTGGCCGGCGGCGCGCAGCGATTGGCGGCGGTGATGAACACGTCGTTCAGCTCGAGCCCGTCGCCGCGCGCGATGGATTCCGCCTGGTTGGCGAAGCCGCTCTCGTGCAGGGCGCGGAACAGCCAGTCGCCGGACCGATCGCCGGTGAACATACGGCCGGTCCGGTTGGCACCGTGGGCGGCCGGCGCCAGCCCGACGATCACGATCCCGGCCGTCGGGTCGCCGAAACCCGGGATGGGACGCCCCCAATATTCCTGATCGCGGAAGGAGGCTCGCTTCACCGTCGCCACTTCCTCGCGATGTGCCACCAGCCGCGGGCACAGTCGGCAGGTCGTGATCTCGGTCTCCAGCCTTCTCCAGGCCGGCGACTGCGGTGAGGGTCCGCCGGTCATGGGCTCACCCGACATGTCGGCGCATGCCCGGCCGGAATGGTGAGGCGATCCAGTTCTCGCCGAGCCACGTAGGGTACGTAGCCGCGCGCACCCGCCTCCTGCCAAAAACGGTCGATCTTCGTCCGGTCGGTCAGGTAATCGATGGCCAGGACCGGCTTGCCGGCTGTGGCGAACTGATCGAGCAACTCGAGTCGGAACTTGCGCGGCCGGTAGGGGTTGTTCTCGTCACGATTACCCGAGTAGAAGACATCTTCGGCGCCGATTACATTGATAGTCCTGAAGTACCGTCGGCGCTGCCTGGCAGCCTCCTTTTTCGGTTTGGCGGCGTCGGGATAGCTCCATTCGGCAATGAGGCCGGACCCGTTCTGCGGCACCACCAGGAAATCCCTCACGCCGCGTTTCTTGCGCGCGTACGCAGCCAGCTTCTTGACGAACTTCACCATGGCGCTCGCCGAACTGCGCTTCTCGTTGTTGCCGTCATTCTCCCGTGGGCCCCAGTACTCGAAGGCGTCGATGATGTCGAGGTAGACGCCGTCGAAGCCGGCGTCGATGATCCGATCCAGGTAGGTCCTGTCGGGGCCGCTACGCTTGCCCCAGAGAACTCGCTGCCAGCCATTGTGCCAGTACCGCACCTTGTAGTTGCCCTGCCAGTCGGGATTGGTCGGGCCAAGCCACGAAGGGGCCCCGGGGGCCGGATTGTCGTCGGGACCGAGCCAGCCTTCCTCGAAGTAATAGCGATAGTCCTCGGCCTCGCCGATGCTCAGATACGCGAGCACCGTGCGAGGTCCGCAGGGGCCGTCCTCACGCAGAGCACGGACCTGTGTTGCAGTCAGTTCGCCATCGGCGCCTCCGGTGGTGGAGTAGTCCACTACCAGCACGTCGAACATCGAGTCGCGCAGCTCGTCCAAGTCGTGTCCCTGCAACTGGTAACCCCAGTTGCGCGGCGTGAAGCGCGCCGTCGCGCCGGGGTTCGCCGCCGCAGGCCATGGCTCCTGCTCCGCCATCACGGCAGCCACGAGCAGCATCAGCACGACGGACGATTCCTTCATCGCGGCCTGGTCCCCATGGCCAGGCGGCGCCCCTGCCAGACGAACCAACTGGCAACGGAACGGTAAGGACGCCAGCGCTCGGCAAACTCGCGCAGCTCGTCGGGGGCCGGTCGTTCCTGCAATTCGTACAACTGACGCACGCCTTCGAGCAAACCGAGATCGTCGCCGGGAATCACGTCGAGGCGACCCAGCCGGAAGATCAGGAATACTTCCGCAGTCCAGATACCGATGCCCTTAACGGCCGTCAGCGCCGCAATCGCCTCTTCGTCGGACATCGACTCAAGGCGCGACACCACCAGCCGGCGCGACACGACGCGCTCGGCAAGATCGCGCATGTAGACGACCTTCGAGCGCGATAGCCCAGCACCGCGAAGGTCGCCCTCTGAGGTCGCCAACAACCGCTTCGCCGAGGGCGGCCGCCCGCCATAGATCGCCTTGAAGCGGCCGTGGATTGCGGCCGCCGCATGGATGGAGATCTGCTGGCCGATCATCGTCTGGAGCAGCGCCGCGAACGCGTCGCGGCGCCAATAGGCGTCGAGCGTTGTCGGACCGACCTCCCGGATCACGCCTCGCAGCACGGCATCGCGCCGGCTCAGACTGCGCTCCGCACGGCGCAGGTCCTCGACGGTGGCGATACGGGCTTTCGCTGCTTTCATTCGCCAAGAGTACTCAAAGCGCCGCACCGAGGCTGCCCCGAGTCGGCCGCAGCCGCAGCCTGTGCTAGCTTCGGGCGATGCAGGATTTCCTAGGGTTCGATCTCAGCACCATCGACTATCAGGCGTGGTTGATCCAGGCACGCGACTTCGCTCTGCCGCGGCTAATCCAGAGCTTGCTCCAACTGCTGGCCGCAGGAATCGCTTTCATGGTGGTGCGCGCGGTCCTCGGCCGTGTGGAGAAGCAATTTGCCGCCAAGACCCAGACCAAGATCGACGATTACATCGTCGCGGCGATCCGGCGCATCGCGCTGCTGTCGATCACCTTCTGGGCAGTCTGGAGGCTCGCGCACATTTGGGAGTTGCCTTTTGGCGCCCAGGTGGTCAGCGCCGTTTGGATCGTAGCGCTCACTCTGCCCATCGCCAAGGCGGTCCAGCAGCTGCTGATCATCGTCGAGAAGAACCTGGTCTCCAAGACTGAATCGAAGCTCGACGACACGGCGCTACCGTGGGTCAACCGCATCCTGTCGTGGAGTGTCGTGGCACTCGGTGCCCTGATCGCCGCCGGGCAGTTGGAGATCGACGTGACGCCCCTGCTGGCCGGCGCGAGCGTCCTGGGTATCGGCCTTTCCTTCGCGGCCAAGGACACCCTGTCGAACCTCATCGCCGGGGTACTGCTGATCGTTGATCGCCCCTTCGAGGTCGGCGACCGCATCGAGATCTGGGGGGCGCCAGCTTTGCAGGCCAACTGGGGGGACATCGTCGAGATCGGCATCCGCGCCACCAAGATCCGCACGACCGACAACATTACGGTGATCATCCCGAACAACGAGATCATGCGCCGGGACATCATCAACTACACCGCCTCCGGGGCATCGATTCGTTTGCGCATCCCCATCGGCATCGCCTACGACGCCAACGTCGATGAAGCCAAGAAGCTCTGCATCCAGGCGGCCGATGAGTGTGAGCACGTCAAACAGCACCCCGCACCGGTGTGCATCCTGCGCTCGTTTGGTGCGTCGTCGGTAGACCTGCAGCTGCGCGTGTGGCTGCTCGATGCGCGCCGTCGACGGGATGCGGACGACTGGATCACCGAGCGCGTGAAGGCGCTGTTCGACCAGGCGGGCATCGAAATCCCCTACCCGAAGCGCGACCTGTACATCAAGCAGGCGCCGGACAGTACCCCGTCGTGGCCCACCTCGAACCAGGAAACGGACGATGACTGACAGTAGCAAGGGTGTTGTGAAACCAGTCGGTGAACTCGAACTGCAGACCGTGCAGGCGGGCACGGCGGCGCAGACCCAGGTGCTCCTGGGCGACGAAGATGGCGCACCGAACTTCGCCATGCGTCGCTTCGTCATGGGCGAGGGCGGCGGCATGCCCTTCCACACCAATGCGGTCGAGCACGAGCAGTACGTTCTGCGTGGTCGCGCCCGGGTCCGCATTGGCGATGAGGTGCACGATGTGAGGGCTGACAACGCCGTCTATATCCCCGCCGGGGTGCCGCATTCGTACGATGTCGTCGAGGCGCCGTTCGAATTCCTCTGCGTGGTACCCAACAGCCCCGACACGATCGAACTCGTCGAACAAGACTCGTAAGGCCCTACTCAACTCAACGAGGTCCTGTCACATGCCGAACCTCATCGTGGCAACCGCGCGGCGGCTCGGCGCGGCTGGCGTTCCTTTGTTTGTGCTGCTGGCGGCGCTCGGCGGCAGCGGCTGCACCTTTACCGTCGAGAGCGGCGACGCCAGTGGAACCAGGCGAGAGCCGGCGCGACAGGCGACCTGGGTCGACCCCTTCGCGGACCACGACCTCATCGACCTGACCTACGCACTCAGCGAGGACAGCCTGTACTGGCCGAACGGCTCGCCCTTCGAATACGAACGCCAGCTCTGGGGTACACGCGAGGACGGCAAGTGGTACGCAATGGGCTACTTCGCCACTCCCGAACACCTCGGTACGCATCTCGATGCCCCCATCCATTTCGCCGAGGACGGCTGGACCAACGCCGAGATCCCGCTACGACGGTTCTTTGCCCCGGCGGTCGTAATCGACATCAGCGAACGAGCCGCTGGCGATGCCGACACGATGCTGCGTCCCGACGACATCGACGGCTGGATCGAGCGCCACGGCGCCATCCCGGACGGCGCGATCATCCTGGTGAGAACCGGTTGGTCTGCCCGGTGGCCCGACTGGAACGGCTATTACGGTAGTGACGACCCGTTCGATACCACCTCGATGCACTTCCCCGGCGTATCGACCGCCGCGGCCGAACGTGCGGTCGAGGTCGGCGCGGCCGGCGTCGGCATCGATACCGCCAGCATCGATCCGGGCAACAACCTCGCGTTTGACGCACACCGCGTGCTGGCGACGGCTCAGCTGTTCAACCTGGAGAACCTGACGAACCTCGATCAGCTACCGGAGGCCGGTGCCTACGTAGTCGCGCTACCGGCCAAGATCGAAGGCGGCAGCGGCGCACCGGCGCGGGTCGTCGCCATGGTCTCGCGCGACTAGAGCGCCGTCGCTCACGGACCTAGTACTCGCGAAAGATGCGCTGAATCTCGTCTGCTTCCTGCGTGGACATCAGCGCCACCATCAGCAGAATGCGTGCCTTCTGCGGCAGCAGATCATCGGCCCCGACGTAGGTGCCACGTCCCCAGCCGCCGACCGACCCCGAACCGGTCCGGCTGGTGCGCACCAACCACAAGCCTGATTCGGCCAGCTCGCGCAGGACTTCGCCAAGCTCGCGCGAGGTCCCCCCGCCGCCGGATCCCGCCACTACCAGGCCCACCGCACCGGCTTCGGCAAACCCGCGCGCGCCGGCACCATCGGCACCGTTGTAGCTGTAGAGGACATCCACTCGCGGTAGATCTTCGGGCGTCTTGCCGGTCACATCGAACTCGCTGCGAGCGCCGTCGCGCTTCTCGGCACGTCGGTAGTAGTGCACCCCGCCGCGATCAACATTGCCCAGCGGCCCCCAGCTGCGCGATCGAAAAGTCTCGACCGAGTGTGTGTTGGTCTTGGTAGCGTCGCGGGCGTCGTGAATCTCCTCGTTGAGCACCACCAGCGTGCCGCGCTGCCGTGATGGCTGCGCGCCGGCTGTCTGGATCGCACGGATCAAATTGATCGGCCCGTCCGCCGAGACCGTCCCCGGCGGCCGCATGGCGCCGACCACCACCACGGGTTTGTCGCTGCGAACCGTCAGGTCGAGGAAATAGGCCGTTTCCTCGAGTGCGTCCGTCCCGTGGGTGACGACGATACCGTCGACCTGCCTGCCGTCTACACCATCGCGCAGGATCTCGTTGAGGCGTTGGGCCAGAACCAGCCAGTGCGTCGGCGAGACGCCCGTCGACGGCAGGTTGGCGAACTGCTCGGCGGTAACCTCTGCGATCCGATCGAGCCCCGGCAGGTCGACGAGCAGTTCCTCGATCGGCAAGGCACCCGACTCATACCCGGCGCCCGCCTCCGCGGACTGCGCACGACCGGCGATCGTCCCGCCGGTCGCCACCACCCGCACATGGGGCAAGGGCTCGTCGCTCTCCTGCTCCTGTGCCTGGGCGCCGGCGTCCGCGGCCAGGACCGCAAGCCCTGCCAACGCGATGGCCGCCACCGTGAGTCGCCAACAGAAACCGGGCAACGGACCGAGCAGGCTTGGATTCATCGAGTCTCGCGGCAGGGAGGGGAAGTGTGGGTCGGAGTCACAGGCTCCGGTGACGGAGCCACGCCATGCTACAGGATCGGCAGCCTCGGCTAGACGCCGAAGCGCTGAACGCCGTGGTTGGTACCCATCAGAACCACATCGGCCGGGCGGCGGGCAAACAGGCCGCAGGTGACCACGCCCGGGATCGCTTCGATCTCGCCCTCGAGAATCACCGGGTCGGTAATACGAAAGCCGTGAACGTCGAGAATCGGATTGCCGTGATCGGTGACGAAACCCTCGCGACGTACCGGTTCGCCGCCAAGGTCACGGAGAACGCCGGACACTCCGCGCTCCGCCATGGCGATGATCTCTACCGGCAGCGGAAAGGCTCCTAGAACCTCGACCCGCTTGCCCGCGTCGACGATGCAGACGAACTGCCCGGCCAGCGATGAAACGATCTTCTCGCTCGTCAACGCACCGCCGCCGCCCTTGATCATCGCCAGAGCGACATCGAACTCGTCGGCACCGTCGACATAGATCGAGTAGTAATCGACCTCCGCCAGCTCGACGACCTTGAATCCGCGCTCGCGGAGCCGTTCGGTGCTCGCCAGCGAACTCGACACGCAGGCGGGAATCTGTCCCGCAAAGCGCTCGCCGAGCAGGTCGATGAAGTAGTTCGCGGTGGAGCCCGTGCCCACTCCGAGTATCTGCCCAGGCTGCACAAACTCGAGCGCCGCCTCGGCGGCCGCCCGTTTCTGGTCGTCGCTGCTCACACGCCCTCCAGAGTCAGGTCAGGCAGCGGCCTCTTCTCCAGCCGCTGGCCCCGGCACCAACGTGCGCAGGCGCTCGATGCGCGAGTCCATCGGCGGATGGGTCGCGAACAGGCCCTTCGCACGTTTCTCGAACTTCTTGATTGGCTGCACAATATATAGGTGTGCGGTGGCCCGGTTGGCCGCCTCGAGCACCTCCTTGTCGGAGGAGAGCTTTTGCAGGGCCGAGATCAGCGCCCCCGGGTTGCGCGTGAGTTCAACCGCCCCGGCATCCGCCAGATACTCGCGCTCGCGCGAGGCCGCGAGCTGGATGATCCGGGCGAAGATCGGCGCCACCACCGAAAAGAGGATCGCCACCACGAAAAGTGCGGCACCGGCGCCTCCGTCGCGCGAACTGCCGCGGCGGCCTCCTCCCGTCCAGGCGCGGAAGCGCAAAGTGCGCCAGAAGAAGTCGGTAATCAGAACCACGGTACCGACGAGGGTCGCCAACAACATCATCAGGCGAATGTCGAAATGACGAACGTGCGACACCTCGTGTGCGATGACGGCCTGCAGCTCATCGCGCGAGAGTCTTTCGCGCAATCCCTGGGTTATCGCCACCGCGGCGTGCTCCGGGTCGCGCCCGGTGGCGAAGGCGTTCAGAGCCGTGTCGTCGATCAGGTAGACCTTGGGCGGCGGAACGCCGGCAGCGATAGCCATCTCCTCGACAACATTGAACAACTGCGGATCGTCGTCCTTGGCGACCGCGCGGGCACCGCTCATGCCCAGAATTGCGCTGCCGCCGCCGTAGTAGCTCCACATCGCCATAAGCCCGGCGCCAACGATGGCGATGCCGCCCGTTACCGGGGCGCTCTCCGGCGGCGCCCCCAGCGCAGCCACGCTCAATACCCCTACGACAACACCGACAAAGAGGATGAACACGGCCACGAGGAGAACGCTGTTACGCCTGTTACGCGCAATGAGCTCGTGGTAGGTCGCGCTCGCTGTAACCATGTCCCGGGTTGCCTCCTCCTCGCCCCTGCCTCCTCTCGCCTGTCCGACGGGTGTCGTGAGCCGCTAGCCAACGCCGCTAGAACTCGACCTTGGGAGCCTCTCGCTGCGCCACATCGTCAAGCTCGAAGAAGTCGCGCCGCATGAACCCGAACATGCCGCCGAGAATGTTGTCTGGAAAGGATTCCAGCCGGGTGTTGTAGCCGCGCACGTTGCCGTTGTAGTTCTGCCTCGCGAACGAGATCTTGTTCTCGGTCGAGGACAGTTCCTCCTGCAATTGGCCAAAATTCGTGTTGGCCTTGAGGTCCGGATACGCCTCGGACAGCGCAAACAACTGTTTCAGCGCCCCGGTAATCATGTTCTCGGCCTGCGCCTGATCCTGCACGTTGTCGGCGCTGATGCCTGCCTGACGAGCCGCGATCACAGCTTCCAGAGTCTCGCGTTCATGGCTCGCGTACCCCTTGACCGTCTCCACCAAATTGGGGATCAGGTCGTAGCGGCGCTTGAGCTGAACGTCGATCGACGCCCAGGCGTCCTCACAGCGAACCTTGAGCCTCACGAGCCGGTTGTAGACGCCTATCGCCCACGCGATGACAACCACCACCAAGCCGAGCAGGAGAAGAAGCGGAAGAGTCAGCAGAGCAGCCATTCGGACCTCCTTGAGTGCGGCCACAATAGCATCGGCAGAAGCCGCCAAGCCCGTTCGCGCGAACTGACGGCGAAGACGACCGTTCAGTGGTTCCGCAGCCTACACGAATGGACGCCGGAACTGCCTAGTAACGTCGTGCCAAAGTGGCATAATCGCGGCTTGTGTTCTGCTTGCGCCCTGGTTCGTCCCTCGCATCGTCGACATGTGATCGGTGGCTGGAAGCACGTCTCCCTCTGGAGCGATCAAATTGGCTGCGGAAAGCCCCAACGGCAACGGCAACGGTCATGCCCAGGATTTAGCCTGGCGCGTCGGCGGCCCTCAGGGTAGTGGTGTCGACACCGCCGCCCTTATCTTCCAGCGCGCCTGCGGTATCGCCGGCCTGCACCTGTTCGGTCGTCGCGAGTACTCGTCCAACATCATGGGACGACACAGCTACTACGATGTCCGCGCATCGGAGTTGCCGCGCGCGTCCCATCGCGACGCGGTTGATCTGCTGACGACATTTGAGGCCGAGACGCTATCGCGTCACCTCATGGCGCTGGGCGAAGGCAGTGGCGTCATCTACCGCAACGACGACGCCGATATCGAGCTGCACAAGATCACCTATCTCGACGGCCGCTACGCCGACGATCTGGCCGCCTACCTTGCTGAGCGCGGGTTGCCGGCGACGACCGCCGGCCAGCTCGAGGACGCCAAGAACCGTGGCGTAAAGCTGTTCCAGGTCGATATCGACGAGATTGTCGCGCAGTTGGCCGAGGAAATGGGAGTGCCGCCCGCCATCGCCGGCCGCGCACGAAACACGTTGGCCGTGGCGGTTTCCACAGCGCTGCTCGATTTCCCGCGCGACTACGTCAAGGGCGCTGTGGCCAAGACCTGGCCGGGGCGCCAGAAGATCATCGACCTGAACGTTCAGGCTATCGAGCAGACTTACAACTACGTCGATGCCAACTACGACCGTTCGGATTTCTCGATCAGCCTGCACGGATGCGACAGCACCGAGAAGCGGATGATCGTCAACGGCAACCAGGCGGTCGCGCTCGGCAAGATCGCGGGCGGTATCGGCTTCCAGAGCTACTACCCGATCTCGCCGGCCACCGACGAGAGCTTCTTCCTGGAAGCGCACGAAGAGTACCCGCTCACCGACGGTGGCCAGAGCAACGTCATCATGGTGCAGACCGAAGACGAAATCTCGGCCGTCACCATGGCAGCTGGGGCGGCCCTGACCGGCGCGCGGGCCTCGACATCAACCTCCGGGCCGGGCTTTGCGCTCATGTGTGAGGCCATCGGCTGGGCGGCGATCAACGAGGTCCCCCTGGTCATCACCGACTGGCAGCGCGGCGCGCCCTCCACCGGCATGCCGACCCGCAGCGAGCAGGGCGATCTACGGATCGCCACGACCGGCTCGCACGGTGATTTCCCGTCGCTCGTGGTGGCCTCCGGCGACGTCTTCGAGGCGTTCTATGACGCCGCCCAGTGCTTCAACTATGCGGAGCGCTATCAGGGCGTAGTCATCCACGTTCTCGACAAGGCCTTGTCGAGCTCCTCTCGCACCGTTCCCTTCCTCGATACCGATCGCATCGACATCGACCGCGGCCTGATCGCGGAGCCGCGGGGCGAACACGACGATGGTGCGTTCAACCGCTTCGCTGTCACCGAGTCCGGCATCTCGCCGCGTACGTTGCTCGGCCAGCAAGGCAATGCCCACTGGTGCACGGGCTGCGAGCACACGCCGCAGGGTCGTGTCACCGAAGATCCGGTCGTCCGCGAGGCTCAGATCGAGAAGCGGCACCGCAAGATGGATCTGGCGCTGAGCGAAATACCTCTCGAGGAGAAGGTCAAGATCTACGGCGATCGCGACGCCGAGCTGACGTTGCTCAGCTGGGGATCGAACAAGGGCGCCATTCTCGAGTGCCTCGACACCCTGGAGGCCGAAGGGATCGCCGCCCGCTTCCTGCACGTGCGTCTGATCAAGCCGTTCCCCGTCGACGAAATGACCGAGTTGCTGTCCACGGCCAAACCGTTGGTCATCGTGGAAGCCAACTTCTCGGGCCAGTACGCCGAACTACTGCGCGCCAACACGGGCATTGCTCCCGACCATTTGGTGCTCAAGTACAACGGACGGCCGATCTCCGCCGAGGAGATCCACCAAACAGTGAGCGAAATCCGCCGGGGCGACGCGCCCGCGCGTATCGTCCTCCGCAACCCTTACCAGTAGGCGGTTCGCCCGATGACGACCACCACAGAAGCAAGAACGTACAAGGCCAAAGACTTCTCCCAGCCCAACGCTAACGACTGGTGTGCGGGCTGCGGCGACTTCGGCATCATCAACGCGATGCACCAGGCGTGTGCCAAGCTCGGACTCGATCCGTCCGGAGTGGTAACCGTTGGCGGCATCGGCTGCTCGGGCAAGGCGCCCTATTACATGGGCACCTACGGCGTGCACACGCTGCACGGCCGCCCGCTGCCGTTCGCCACCGGCATCAAGTTGGCGAATCCCGACCTGACGGTGATGGTGGCCAGCGGCGACGGCGACACGCTCGGCATCGGCGCCGGCCACTTCGTCGGTATCGGACGACGTAACGTCGACCTCACCGCGATCATGTTCGACAACGAGGTGTACGGCCTCACCAAAGGGCAGGCAGCGCCGACGCTGGCGATGGGCACCCAGACCAAGGGTCTGGCGGTCCCCACGAGCCAGATGAAGATCAACCCGCTGATGATGGCCTACACGTGCGGCTTCACCTGGATCGGTCGTGGGTATTCCTACAACATCAAGCAGCTCGTGCAGCTGATGATGGCCGCGATCGAGCACAAGGGCTTGGCGTTCCTCGACGTCCTGCAGCCCTGCCCGACCTACAACAACCTCCACACGAAGGACTGGTACGCGGGCAAGGACCAGGAAGAGGTACGTCCGCGAGTACAGCCGCTACCGGAGGACTTCGATCCTCGGATCACCGCGGACAGCACCGAGGACGACGTGCTCGACCACGCGCGCAGCTTCATGTACGAGGCCCATCGCTGGGGCACCGAGATCCCGACGGGCGTGTTCCTCGAGAACACGGGACTGAACAGTTTCACGGAGCGGATTCGCGAACGGGTGAAGAACTACGCGGAGCAGACGCCTTCGAGCAAGGTGATCGCGAATGCCGATGGCTTCGCGAACGCCGACTTGACCTCGATGTTCGACGA
>JAJCXS010000127.1 GCA_029263335.1 Acidobacteriota bacterium
TGGGCCACCCTGTATTCCGCCTCCGGAACGAGGTCCTTGAGCGTCTTCGCCAGCCGGTAGATCGATTCGATGCGGTTGTGGACCACGAACACCTGGCCGCCGCGCGACAGCTCCTCGTGAATCGCGTCGGCGAGGATATCGCCCTCGTAGGGAACGATGTGGGTGGCGATGGCATAGCGATCGCGCGGCGGCGTTTCGATGATCGACATGTCGCGAACGCCGAGCAACGACATCTGCAGCGTTCGCGGAATCGGCGTGGCGGTCATCGAGAGCACGTCGACGCTGCGCTTGAGCTGCTTGAGCCGTTCCTTCTGGCCCACCCCGAAACGTTGTTCCTCGTCGATGATCAACAGGCCGAGGTCCTTGAACTCCACGTCTTTGGCCAGGAGCCGGTGGGTCCCCACGGCGATGTCCGCGGTGCCTTCTTTGATCGCCTTGAGGGCCGTGCGAATCTCGGCCGGCGTACCGAAACGCGACAGCGTCTCGACCTTCACGGGGAAGGCGGCAAAGCGTTCCTGCAGAGTTCGTCCGTGTTGGTACGCGAGAACCGTGGTGGGAGCCAAGAGCGCGACCTGCTTGCCCTCCATGACCGCCTTGAAGGCGGCGCGCATTGCTACCTCGGTCTTGCCGTAACCGACATCGCCGCACAACAGGCGGTCCATGATGGTCGCGGCTTCCATGTCTTGTTTGACCTCGGCAATCGCGCGCAGCTGATCGGGGGTCTCCTCATACTCGAACGAGTCCTCCAGTTCGCGTTGCCATGGCGTGTCAGCGCCAAAGGCGTGGCCGCTATCGGTCTTGCGCGCGGCGTACAGCTCGAGCAGCTCGGTCGCCACTTCGCGCAGCGAGTTCTTGACGCGGCCCTTCACTTTCGACCAGGTGGCACCCCCCAGGCGATCGATCCGGGGTTTGGCCTCCTCGCCGGCGTTGAACTTCTGCACCAGGTACAGCTGATCCAGCGGCAGGTACAGCCGGTCGGTGCCGCGATATTCGATCTCCATGAACTCCTTGGCAATGTCGCCAACGTCGATCTGCTTCACCCCGACGAAGCGGCCGATCCCGTGCTCTTCGTGAATGACGTGGTCGTCGGGAGCCAGGTCGCGGAAGTCGCCTTTGAAGGCCTCGCCGTGAAAACGCCGTTGGCGTCCCTGCGGCCGCGCACGGCCGAACACTTCGGCGTCGGTGGCCACCCACAGGCCGATCTCCGGGATACGGAACCCACCCGACAGGTCGGCGGTGGCGATGCTGCAGGATCCTGGCGCCAGCGGCTCGGCGTCGGGGTTCGATTCACGCTCCGGGTCCAGTTGCACCGCGGTCGGCACATCGTAGCCATCGAGAATCTCCGCCAGACGCTCCACCTTGCCACTGCGCGACAGCAAGACCGCCGCCCGTTCGCGGGCGGCAAGGTCCGTCTTGAGCGCGTGCGCGAATTCGGCCAGGCGACCACGGTAGCCAGGTGCCGACTGTGCCGTCAGGTCGTGCGCGCCGGGGCGACCCGACGCCAGCTCCGCCACGGTCACCCGCGACGATCCCGCCTTTACGGCGTCCTCGAGTGGATGCACCAGGCTTGCCGGGATGGCGACTTCATCGTGCTGCCCGGAGGCTACGGCCTGGTGGTAGTGCTCGTCGAGGTATTCCTGCCATTTGGTGGCATTGCGCTCGATGATCTCGGGCTCGATGACGACCCACAGGGGATCGCCGAGGTAGTCCACCAGACTGGCCGCCAGCTCGTCGGCATCGTCACCCACCGACTGTGGGTCGTCGGCAGCACGCGACACAGCAGGCGGCAGATCGATCCCGTCGACGGAGCGCATCGAGCGCTGGTCGCGCGGGTTGAACTCGCGCATCGAATCGATCTCGTCGCCGAAGAACTCCAGCCGCACCGGGTGCTCCCGGGTCGGCGGAAAGACATCGAGGATGCCGCCGCGCACGGCGAATTCGCCGAGCGACTCGACGAGACTGACGTGACGGTAGCCGGCGTCGACCAGACGCTGCGCGATCGCATCGGGGGCCACCTCCGATCCGGCTTCGATGCGAACGACGTTGCCGCGGAACTGCGCCGGCGACTGGATGCGTTCCATCCAGCACCGCACCGGCGCCAGCAGCACCTCGACGCGGCCGCGCGCGCAACGATCCAACGTCTGCAGGCGCTCGCGCACGATGTCGTCGTGCGGCGGCACACTGCCGTACGGATTCACGTCGAGCGAGGGAAACGCGACGACGCTACCGGCGGCGGGGTGGAAGGCGCGGACATCGAGCAGCATCACTTCGAGATCGACATCCGCCGGAACGACCACCGCCAACGGCCGCTGCACGGTGAGCTGAAGTTCAGCCAGAACCGCGGCCAGATGAGGGCCGGATAACCCCTCGAGGCGCACTTCCCCCTCCGCGCGCGCTTCGGCCAGAGCCGCACGCAGCGCAGGTCGCTCCCGCAAGGTGGCGAGGACAGCGTCGAGCATGAGTGGTGATGAGGTCCAGGACGCGGGTGAGTCTTAGTGGGCGTCCGGCGTCTCGTCGTCGCTCAACGGTACCGCACGAATCGATTCGATGATGGCCGTGGTTGAGTAGTCGGAGACCAAGTCGATGAAGGCCACCTCTCCTCCCTGTTCGCGCACGAGGTCGGCTTCGGCCAGCGGGCGTTCGCGCCAGTCGGCGCCCTTCACGTACACGTCGGGACGTAGCGCGCGGATGAGGTCGATCGGCGTGTTGCCGTCGAAGGTCACAACATGGTCGACGCAGCGCAACTCGCGGAGTAATTCGGCACGCGCCGTCGCCGGTAGCACCGGGCGCGTCGCCCCTTTCAGCGCTCGCACCGATGCGTCGCTATTGAGGCCGACTACCAGCATGTCGCCGAGGGCTCGGGCGGCACGGAGGCCGGCGAGGTGGCCGGGATGCAACAGGTCGAAGCAGCCGTTGGTGAACGCCACACGGCTGCCGGCGGCGCGGCTCGCGTTGATCGTCGCGAGCGTCTCGGCCGGCAGCGCACTGTCCTCGTTGCTCACGCCCCGTCGCCTCGTGTCAGCTCGGGATCCCGCTCGCTCTCGATGCCGCCCAGTTGTTTCCAGCGCACCCCGCCGCTGAAGTCCCAGGTGTGTCCGAGGCGCGCCACGCCAACATCGCCGTAGCGAGAATGCACGCGGAAGCTGTAGAGCCCGCGGTGATAGTCGTACGGCCGGCCGTCGCGTGAGT
The DNA here is from genome assembly GCA_029263335.1 of Acidobacteriota bacterium. Lineage (GTDB taxonomy): Bacteria > Acidobacteriota > UBA890 > UBA890 > WLXD01 > WLXD01. The sequence continues at coordinate 3,190 of JAJCXS010000127.1, forward strand.
GGACCGCAACGTCGAGATAGTAGGTTCCACCGACCAGGTCGAGCGACGGCAGGTGGATGAGCGCCTTGCCCTCCCCGTTCAGAGACTCGCCTTTGAATCGTTCAAGATCCGTGTTGGTGCCGTAGCAGGACACGCCGTTGGCGTTGAACAGGCCGAGGCCGAAAACGAAGTCGTTGACCTCCGTCGGGGCGCTCCAGCGAACCTCGATGGTCATCGCGTCGCCGGTGGCGAAGACGTGGCCCGCGTCGCCCTGCTCGTCGAGGAAGCGCACGCCCTCGATGCGGACCGCCTGGTTGCCCCACCGTCCCGGCTCGTAGGGAGCTTCCTCGCCCTCTTCGTTCTTCGGCGCCTCGTCGGTAATGTCGATATGGGCATCTTCGCCGCTCGCCTCGCCGGCGCTGGCGACGCGCTGTCTTTCGACACGCGTCAGCTCGCTCTCTTCCTGTTCGCCGACCCAGTTCAGGTAGCGGTCGGTGACCCGCATCGGGTCGCCGACCGCGCGGATCTTGCCGCGATCCACCCAGGCGGCCCGGTCGCACAGGCGGCGCACCGTCTCCAGCCCGTGAGTAACGAGGAGAATCGTCTTGCCGCGCCGTTTGAACTCGCCAATCTTGTCGAGGCACTTGTGTACGAAGGCCTCGTCGCCGACTGCCAGCACCTCGTCGATGACAAGAATGTCCGGGTCGACGTGGATCGCCACCGAAAACCCGAGCCGCATGTACATGCCCGAGGAGTAGTTCTTCACCGGTGTGTCGATGAACTCCTCGAGTTCGGCGAAAGCAACGATGTCGTCGAAGCGCGCTTCGATCTCTTCGCGGCTGAGACCCAGCATGATGCCGTTGATGTAGACGTTCTCGCGGCCGGAAATCTCCGGATGGAAACCAGCGCCGAGTTCGATCAGGGCGGAGATCTTGCCGTTGACCGTCACCGTGCCCTCGGTCGGCTTGGTGGTGGCAGCCACCAGCTTCATCAGCGTGCTCTTGCCGGCGCCATTGGCACCGATGAGCCCGAACGTCTCGCCACGGCGAATCTCGAGGTCGACTCCGTCGAGCGCCGTGAAAACCTCGGCTGGGTTCAGCAGTTTGAACAAGTTGCCCCCGACGAACGCACTCTTGAGCGTCAGAAACTTGTGCGACTGCGCAACCCGGCGATAGCGCTTGGTCACGCCGGCAATGACGATAGCGGGCTTGGTGGCCACGTCAGACCTCTTCCACGAACGAATCGCGCAAGCGATCGAAGAA
>JAJCXS010000128.1 GCA_029263335.1 Acidobacteriota bacterium
GTCGGTCAGCATGTCTCGCGCCGCGCCGACGACCTGCGCGAAGGTGAGGAACTCGCCTCGGCCGGAGCCTCACTGCAGCCCAGCCTGGTGGCTGCATGCGCGGCTGGCGGGATCAGCGAGGTGGACGTGTGGCGGCGGCCGCGGGTGCTCGTTGCTTCCAGTGGAGACGAGGTCGTGCCGGCCGGGGCAGGGCCGCTCGAGCCGGGTCAGGTTTACGACTCCAATGCCACCGCGCTCACCGCCCTGTTGCGGTCGATGGGAGCGGTCGTCGAGCGCACCCCCATCATCCGCGATGAGCGTCCAGCGCTGCGCACAGCCCTGACCGAGACGGATGCGGACCTCGTGGTGACCATCGGGGGCACTTCGGTGGGACGGCGAGACCTGGTGTCGGATGTGGTCGAGGAGGTGGGCTCCGTCTACCTGCACGGTGTGGCCGTGCGTCCGGGCAAGCCGCTACTGTTGGCTCACATCGATGGCCGTCCGCTCATTGGGCTGCCGGGATTCCCAACCAGCTGCCTTCTCATGGCCTATGTAACCGTCAAGCCGCTCATCGGACGGCTGGGTCACTTGCCGGCCACCGATCGGCAATGTGCGGCGACCATCGCGACTGCCATAGCCTCGCCGCGCGGTAAGACGCACTTTCTGCCGGTGCGTGTCGATGACGCCGGCGTCGCGACCCCGACTTTCACCTTCTCGAGCGCCGTGTCCAGCATGGCGCACGCTCACGGCTGGATCGAAATTCCCGCCGATGTCGAGACCCTGGCCGCGGGCACTACCGTCGAGATAGCGCTCTACTGATCGGGTCCCGCATGCCCGTCGATCCGCACCAGGTCAATGCGGTTGTGGCTCGCGCGGCGGACGTTAAAGGTCAGGTCGCCGTGCTGAATGCGGCGACCGGGGCGGGGGATTTCGCCGCTGATCTCCATGATCAACCCGGCCAGCGTGCTGCTGTCCTCGGCGGAGAGGTCGAGATCATAGCGACGGTTCAGCAGGCTAATCGGACAGGTGCCCTCCACCAGCAGGCTGCCGTCCTCCATCTCGATGATCTGGGGAGATTGCGGCGCATCGTGCTCGTCCTCGATCTCGCCGACGATCTCTTCGAGCAGGTCCTCGAGCGAGACGATGCCCTCGACGCCGCCGAATTCATCGATCACCACCGCCAGATGCTGCCGGTGGTGGCGCAGCATCCGGAGCAGGGTTTCGAGCGTGGCCGTTTCCGGAATGTATAGCGGCCGTCGCATGATCTTCGCAACCTCCAGCTCGGCAATCCGGTCCCAGTATTCGAACACGTCCTTGGAATGGAGCACTCCGACGATGTCGTCCAGGTTGTCTCCGAAGACCGGCAACCGTGTTGCACCCGAGCTGCGAATCGCCGCCACGATCTCGACCGGCGCGGCATCCAGAGCCAGCGCGCTGATCTGCGTGCGCGGGATCATCACATCGGCAATGGTCGTCTCGGTGAGACGGAAGATCGAACTGAGCATGCGACCTTTTTCGCGGGCGATCACATGCTCTTCCTCGCCGATCTGGAGCATCCCCTGAATTTCCTCCTCGGAGACACTCGGGCCGTCCGTGCGGCGTCCGATAAAGGGTCGCGTGAGGAGGCTGGCAACGAATGAAGCCGCGGCCGCAAAGGGATGCAGCAACCACACGATCGCGCGGATCAGCGGCGCGACAGCCAGGGATAAGGACTCCGACTTGCGTGCTGCCAGCGACTTCGGCGCGATCTCCGAGAGAATGAGAATCGTCGCCGTCATGATGAAGGTCGCAGCCAGGACGCCACTGTCACCGGCAACTTGGATAGCGATGGCCGTCGCCAGCGAGGAGGCCGCGATGTTCACGAAGTTGTTGCCCAACAGAATCGCGGAGAGTAGCCGTTCCGGATCGGCGAGCAGCTTGCGCAAGACAATTGCTCGATGATTGCCCTGCCGTTCCAGGTAGCGGAGCCGGTAGCGACTCACGGTCATCAACGCCGTCTCCGCGCTCGAAAAGAAGCCGGAGAGCACGAGCAGAACGACCAGGCCAATGATTGGACTGGTCAGATCGACCATTGACGTGCCTCCACGGCACTATCGGGCATCGAGGAGCCTCCACCAGTAGTTCGCCCACGCGGACCCCACCGCCGGCAAAAAGCGAGGATAACACCGCTCACCAACGACTCGGCCTTAGTGCTACATTTGGCCGGCACGCCGCCGCCTTCCGGCGCATCGCAACCCCTCTCCGCGCACTGCCCGCGCGCCATCGCGTTTCACCATTCGGAGTCCTTCGCTTGACCGACACCATCCGCTCCGGCGAACACGTCCTCTTCCTTCTCGAGGACGGCAAGACCTTCCTCGTACGTATGGAGCCCGGCCAGCGCCATTCGACCCACCGGGGCTCGGTGGATCACGACGACATCATCGGCCGCGAATGGGGTGACGTGGTCCTGAGCATGTCGGGCGGGGCCCTGTCGCTACTTCGCCCGCGCGGCATCGACCGCATGATGAAGGTCCATCGCCGGACCAACATCATGTATCCCAAGGATGTCGCCTATCTGATCGCGGAGATGGACCTACAGAGTGGCGATCGGGTGATCGAGATCGGCTGCGGTTCCGGATCGATGACGCAGGCGCTCGCGCGCGCGGTATCGCCCGGTGGGCAGGTGATTTCCTACGATCGGCGACCCGAGTTCCTCGAGCTTGCGCGGGATAACTGTGCCGTTGCTGGTATTACCGATATCGATTTCCGCGAGCGACAGGCAGGCGACGCTCTGGAACCGGGGGTCGATGCGGTGTTCACGGATGTCCCCGAACCATGGGCCGAGATCGCCGTAATCCGCGATGCCCTGCACGGGAGCGGACGCTTTGCCGCGGGCATTCCTACATTCAACCAGGCGGAAAAGCTCGCCACGGCTCTGGACCACTACGGGTTCGGCCTGATCGAAACCGTAGAGATCCTGCGACGATCGATCCTGGCGCGCGCCGGGAAGACACGACCGGCGCACCGAATGATCGGCCATACGCAGCTACTGACGACGGCCGTCAAGATCAACCGCGCGGAAGCGGACAGCGAGGCGGCCGAGCCGGGCGCAGAGCCAGAAGGGGCCGACAACGAAGGCGCCGAGAGCAGTCATGACTGACGCGGAGCGAGCGGGGGAGATCCTCGCCTGCCTGCAACAGTCGCATCCCGACGCCCGCGTCGAGTTGGATTTTGACACCCCCCTGCAACTTCTGGTGGCCACCATACTCTCGGCCCAGTCGACGGATCGGCGGGTAAACCTGGTCACGCCGGCGCTGTTCGAACGCTACGCGGACGCGGACGCGCTCGCCGCAGCCGATAGCGAAGAGCTCGAGGAACTCATCCGGAGCACCGGCTTTTTCCGCCAGAAGGCCAAGAACCTCAAGGCCTGCTGCCAGATCCTGATGCAGGAGCACGGTGGGGACGTGCCGTCGGACATGCCGGCATTGACCGCACTTCCCGGCGTGGGAAGGAAGACCGCCAACGTCGTGCGGGCCGTCGCCTACGGTCTTCCCGGAATTACCGTGGACACCCACTGCAGGCGTCTCAGCAACCGACTCGAGCTCAGTGGCCAGAACGATCCAGTGAAGATCGAGCGCGACCTCGAGCAGCTGTACCCGGAGTCAGCGTGGGCGGATGTCTCCCGTCTCTTCGTCTGGCACGGCCGCTATGTGTGCAAAGCGCGTACACCCGACTGCGGCGCCTGCGGTCTGCAGGATCTCTGCCCGTGGTTTAGCGCCCAGTCCGTCTAGCTGCTCGCCAGCATCGTCCTGAGTGCGACCAGGCTCAGTTCCTTGGGGTTCCCACGGACGAAGTGCGCCCGCAGGCGATCGTGCGCCGGCACCGAAATTATCTCTTGTATACCGTAATTATGTTCGGTATCCTGGGAACTGTTCCCGAAACAACCGTCAGTCCTTGTTGTCAGCGTCATGACCAACCTCACGAATCGACAGCAATCGATCTACGAGTTCATCGTTGAGCAGGTCCACGCGCGTGGTCTGCCCCCGACGTTGAAAGAGATCGCCTCCGCTTTCGGCCTCAGCTCGGCGGCCGGGATTTCGGATCACTTGAAGGCCATCGAACGGAAGGGCTTCATCCGGCGCCGCCCGGGTGTGTCGCGCGGTATCGAACTGCGATCGTCCACCGGAGAAGTTCCCGTCAGAGCTTGCACCGTGCCGGTGATTGGCCTCGCTCCGGGGGGCGGGGGAGTTCAGCGATCGGGAGCGCCCCGCGTCGCCCTCGATGTACGTTGGGCCGGCGCGGAGTCGGTAGCGTTTCAGGCCGCCACCGATCAGCTGTCGCACCTCGGCATCCTGCCGGGCGACCTGCTGGTTGCCAGCGCTGGATCTCCGGCCGCGGCCGGTGACCTGCTCATCGGCAGGCAGGGTGAACGCATCGCGATCCTGCAGGTCAGTCGTGGTCGGCACAGTGCCGCCCCCATAGCTGGCCGGATCGACCCGGCCGCTGACGTTCGCGTCTACGGCCGTGTCGTCACCGTGATCCGGACGCCGCGGCCGATATTCAAGCCGGTCCCCAATCGCCAACAGCGCCAACGCAGGAGCTGAACATGCGAATCGACAAGTTCACCGTGAAGGCCCAGGAAGCCATCAAGGTCGCCGAGCAGATGGCCCAGGAGAGAGGCCACCAGCAACTGCAGGGCGCGCATCTACTGATGGCGTTGTTGAACCAGGCCGAGGGCGTCGTGCGCAGTTTGCTCGACCGTCTCGGCATCGATATCGCCGCGCTCACTTCGGCCACAGAGACTGCTCTGGGGCGCTTGCCGACGGTGCAGGGTGGCAACGGCGAGGTTCATCTCGACGCCGAGGCCAGCGGTGCGCTGCAGGCTGCCCAGCAATCGGCCGATCAGCTACAGGACCGGTATGTCTCCACCGAGCACGTCCTCATGGGACTGCTCGCGACGAAAGGGCCCGGCGCGGCGCTGCTGGGTGCCAGCGGCGTCACGCACGACGAACTACTGAAGGTGTTGCGTGATATTCGGGGCAGCATGCGCGTAACGGACCCTACTCCGGAGGAGAAGTACGACGCCATCGCGCAGTACGGGACGGACCTCACGGATCGGGCGCGAATGGGGAAGCTCGATCCTGTCATCGGGCGTGACGAAGAAATACGCCGACTCACGCAGGTGCTGTCACGGCGAACCAAGAACAACCCCGTCCTGATTGGCGAACCCGGCGTTGGCAAGACGGCCATCGCTGAAGGTCTGGCGCAGCGCATCGTCGATGGCGATGTCCCCGAGGGGCTGCGTGGCCGGCGCGTTGTCAGCCTCGATCTGGCGGCCATGCTCGCTGGCGCCAAGTACCGCGGCGAGTTTGAAGATCGGCTCAAAGCGTTCCTGCGGGAGGTCGTCGAGTCGGGCAACGTTGTCCTCTTCATTGATGAACTCCACACGGTGGTCGGCGCGGGCAGTTCCGAGGGCGCCGTCGATGCCTCCAACATGCTCAAACCGGCTCTTGCCCGTGGTGAACTGCACGCAATCGGTGCGACGACGCTGAATGAATTCCGCAAGTACATCGAGCGCGATCCGGCACTGGAGCGTCGCTTCCAGCCCGTGCTGGTTGCAGAGCCCGATACCGAGGACACGATTTCCATCCTGCGTGGGCTCAAGGAGCGCTACGAAGTGCATCATGGCGTGCACATCCGCGATGGCGCACTCATCGCCGCGGCCACCCTGTCCGACCGTTACATTGCCGACCGATTTCTGCCCGACAAGGCCATTGATCTGGTCGACGAGGCGGCGGCCCGTCTACGCGTAGAGATCGATAGCATGCCCGCCGCTCTCGACGAACTGGAGCGCCGGCGGCGGCAACTCGAGATCGAACGCGAGGCCCTGCGCAAGGAGCGTGACGACGCATCACGCGAGCGCTTGTCGATCCTCGAGGACGAGCTTCGGACCCTCATCGTCGAGCATGAGGCGACCCGTCGACGCTGGAACGAAGAGGTGCGGCAGGTGCGCTCGATTCAGGAATGCAACCGCGCCATCGAAGATGCTCGCGCGGGCGCCGAGCGCGCCGAGCGTGACGGCGATTTGGCCAAGGCGGCCGAGCTGCGCTACGGCGTTGCCCGCGACAGGGAGGCGGAGCTGCGCAGCGCACGCGCGCGACTCGCAGAGATACGAGGTGACGGCGAACCAATGCTGCGCGAGGAGGTTGTTGCTGAGGACATCGCCGCCGTCGTGGCCCGTTGGACCGGTATTCCCGTGAGCCGGCTGTTGGAGGGCGAAGTGGAAAAGCTCCTGCACATGGAGGCTCGCCTGCACGAGCGGGTCGTGGGGCAGGACGTCGCTGTCGAGTCGATCTCCGACGCCATCCGCCGCGCACGGGCGGGGCTGCAGGAGGCAGGACGCCCGTACGGATCCTTCCTGTTTCTTGGGCCCACCGGAGTAGGAAAGACCGAGCTGGCCAAAGCACTCGCCGAGTTCCTCTTCGACAGCGACGAGGCCCTCATCCGTCTCGACATGACCGAGTACATGGAGCGCCATGCGGTAGCTCGCATGATCGGCGCCCCTCCGGGCTATGTCGGACACGAGGAAGGCGGTTTCTTGACCGAAGCAGTTCGTCGGCGGCCCTACTCAGTGATCCTTCTGGATGAGATCGAGAAGGCTCACCCCGATGTGTTCAACATCCTGCTGCAAATCCTCGACGACGGGCGACTGACCGACGGCAAGGGTCGCACGGTGGCCTTCGCCAACACGGTGATCATCATGACCTCCAACCTCGGAAGTTCGCACCTGGCGGCGCCCGAGGTGGAGGATCGAGAGCAGGCAAGAGATGCCGTACTCAACGAGGTCCGTCAGGCCTTCCGTCCGGAGTTCGTCAACCGCATCGACGACATGGTTGTCTTCGATCCACTGACCAAGAAACAGCTGCGCGCCATCGTATCCATCCAGCTGCGGTTGGTGGGTCGACGCATGGCTGACCGCGGCCTTGACCTGGAGGTTTCCGACGCGGCCGAGAGCATCCTCGCGGAGCGTGGTTTCGACCCGGTGTACGGTGCCCGACCCCTGAAGCGAGCGATCCGCCAGCTGCTGGAGAATCCACTGGCCCAGGCCATCCTCGCCGGCGAGTTCACCGTCGGTGGTACCGTCCACGTCGATGCCGATCCGTCGGCGACCATGTTGGTATTCCGGGGCAGCCCGCCGGCAAGCAGCACGGACTCCGGAATGATGAGGGAAGGAACGTAACCGATGGCCGCGCGCAAGGACTACTACGCCGCTCTCGACGTCGGCAAGAGCGCCAGCGACGACGAGATCAAGCGGGCGTATCGCAAACTCGCCCGCAAGTGGCACCCCGACGTCAATCCGAACGATGCGGCGGCGGAGGATCGTTTCAAGGAGATCTCCGAGGCGTACCACGTGCTCGGCGACGAGAAGCGGCGCAAGCAGTACGACCAGGTCGGCCCGGAGGCCTTCGCGCAGGAGTTCGACCTGTCCGACTTCGGCGATCAATTCGGCAGTTTCTTCCGCGGCGGCGTCAACATGGGAGGACAGGGGCGGAGTCGCCAGGGCGATTTCGGTATGTTCGAGGAAATCCTCGGTGGCCTAGGTGGCGCGAACTTCGGTGGCGCTCGCCAGCACCGCCCTGGACCCACCGCAGGGCGCGATGTCCGCGTGCCGTTACTGCTGACGTTCGTCGAATCGGTGCAGGGGATCGACCGCACGGTCGCCTACCGGCACGGCACCGGGACCGCCCGCACCCGCGTTCGCATTCCCCCCGGGGTCCAGAGTGGGGCGACGATCAAGGTACGCGGCGAGGGCGAGCCATCGCCTGGTGGCGGCCCGGCTGGTGACTTGCTGTTGAACGTCTCCGTCCAGCAGCACCCGCACCTGACGCGCCATGGGAAAGACCTGCGCGCCGACGTTCCGATCACCATGTACGACGCGGTCCTCGGCGGGAAGGTCTCGGTTCCGACCGTCGATGGCAACGCGACGATCAACCTGCCGCAAGGAACGCGCGGCGGGCAGGTATTTCGGCTTCGCGGCAAGGGCGTCGTCAAGGCGGGGGGAAAGGCAGGAGATCTGTTGGCGCGCATGGTGATTCAAGCACCCACGGAGATCGACGCCGAGCTGCTCGCGATCATGGAGCGATTTCGGGCCGACCACCCCTACGATCCGGCCGACGAAGATTGAGTTCATCCCCGACCGCGCGGCACACCCTCGCCGGGAACGCCAAAGCGCCACATGTCGCGGCGTGTCTCGGGGTAGCATTTGATGCCCGACGCCCTCCTGACGAGTACACGCGATGACTGATGATCGAAGCCGAGACCTCGAGGCTGAAATCCGTGCCGAGCTAGCCCGTGCTGACGAGGCACCGTTCGATCTGCCGGCCACACTGCCCGTGGTGCCGTTGCGTGGCTCTGTCCTGTTCCCGTCTGTCGTTCTACCGATCCTCGTTGCCCGAGAGTCGACACGTCAGCTGGTGGAAGAGGCTCTCGACGCCGACCGTGTGATCGCCGTGGCGGCGCTACGCGACGCCACCGTGGAGGAACCGAAGCCCGAGCACCTGCACGGTGTCGGTTGCCTTGCGCGCATCGTCAAGGTGCTGCGCCTGCCAAACGGCAACCTGAACGTGATCGCCCAGGGCCTGGTCCGGATCACGATCGGCGACACCGTCGCCGAAGAGCCCTACATTCGCGCCCAATGCGAGCCGCTCGACGTGCCCGAAACCGAGCCGACGGTGGAGATCGAAGCGCAGATCGCCAGCACGCATCGCCTGCTGCAGCGACTGATGGAGATTTCTTCGAGTCTGCCTGTGGAACTCGATTCGATGGCCACCGCCGCAAGAGGTCCCGGTGAGCTTGCGGATATCGTCGCGGCCAACGTCGGATTCAGCCAGGACGAGCGACAGCGGCTGTTGGAGACGCTACATCCCGCCGAACGCCTCACCGTCCTGCTCGAGGTATTGAGCCACCGGCTCCAGGTGATCGAGCTGTCGCGCAAGATTGAATCCGACGTCCAAGGGGAAATCGATCGAGGACAGCGCGAGGCATACCTGAGGGAACGACTGCGGGCGATCAGACGGGAACTCGGCGAGGAAGAAGACGACGCCGAGATCGAAGAGCTGGAAAAACGCATCACCAACCTCGACATGCCGGAGCCGGTCGAGAAGGTGGCCCGGCAAGAGCTCGATCGCCTTGCCCGCATGTCTCCGGCGGCAGCCGAGTACCACGTGTTGCGATCATACATTGACTGGCTGCTCGACATGCCGTGGGGGACGTTCACCGACGACAACCTCGACCTCCGTGCGGCAGCAGCTCAACTCGACGCCGACCACTACGACCTGAAAAAGGTCAAGAAGCGGGTCATCGAGTACCTCGCCGTGCGCAAACTCAAACCGGAGAAACGAGGACCGATCCTGTGTTTCATCGGGCCTCCAGGGGTGGGGAAGACCTCCCTGGGAAGATCCATCGCAGGGGCGCTGGGACGGGAGTTCGTGCGGCTCTCCCTGGGAGGCGTGCACGACGAGGCCGAGGTGCGAGGCCATCGCCGGACCTACGTCGGCGCCATGCCTGGCAGGATCATCCAGGGAATCAAGCGGGCAGGCTCGATGAATCCCGTCTTCATGCTCGACGAGATCGACAAGGTAGGCCAAGACTTTCGCGGCGATCCCTCGGCAGCGCTGCTCGAGGTGCTCGATCCGGAGCAAAACGACACCTTCTCGGATCACTATCTCGAGGTAGATTTCGACTTGTCGCGTGTGCTCTTCATCGCCACCGCCAACGTCCCCGAGGACATTCCGGCCGTATTGCGCGATCGCATGGAGATCCTCGAGATCCCCGGCTACACCGCCGAGGAGAAGGTCGAGATCGCCCAGCGATACTTGATGCCGCGGCAACTCGACGAGCATGGATTGACCTCGTCCTTGCTGGACCTCGACCCCACGGCCATCGCTGCCATCGTGCGCGACTACACCGAAGAAGCTGGCGTCCGGGGACTGGAACGGGAGATTGCGACCATCTGTCGTGCCCAGGCGCACAAGGTGGCGGAATCCATGGATGATGACCACGAGAGGCCCGCCGGCATCGTCGTGCGACCCGCCGATCTTCATGGCTTCCTTGGACCGGTCAAGTTCTTCACCGAAGTGGCCGAACGAACCGCTGTGCCTGGTGTCGCGGTCGGCCTGGCCTGGACACCCTCCGGCGGTGACATTCTCTTCATCGAAGCGACCCGCATGCGCGGCAAGGGCGAGCTCCAGCTCACCGGACAGCTCGGCGACGTGATGAAGGAGTCCGCGGTCGCCGCCCTCTCGTATCTGCGAGCGCGAGCGGAGGAACTCGGCATCGACGACAGCGCCTTCAAACGTCACGATGTCCATATCCACGTGCCCGCGGGGGCTACGCCAAAGGACGGGCCCTCCGCCGGCATCACCATCCTGGTGGCCCTGGCGTCGATCTTTACCGGCCGCTCGGTCGCCTCGGACCTCGGCATGACGGGCGAGCTGACGCTGCGCGGGCTGGTGCTGCCAGTGGGCGGAATCAAGAACAAAGTCCTGGCCGCCCGGCGCGCCGGGTTACGGCGAATCGTCCTGCCGACGAAGAACGAGAAAGATCTCGAAGAGCTGCCCGCGCAGGTGAGGGAAGGGCTGGAATTCCACTTCGTCGATCGGGTCGATGAGGTGCTGGATCTGGCGCTTACCGGCGCGCCCCCTGCCCGAAGGAAGCAAGACGCGGCGAGCGCACGACGCAAGCCGGCGCGTCCCAAACGCCCCGAAGCTCCGCCGTCGTAAGCTGCCGTTGACCGCCCCGGCAGGATGCCCTAGCTGTCGGTATCCTCAGCCGCATTTCCTTCCCGCTGTCCGGCCTGACGCAATCGCGCGCGATGAAGGCGCATCGACTCCACGCGGCGGGCAAGCCACGTCTCGGCGCCGTGCTCGACTGCGGTAAACAGCTGCCGGCCGGCGAGCGCATCCGGGAGACACTCCATGGCCGCCACACCCGTCTCGGCATCGTGGGCGTATTCGTAACCCTCGCCATACCCGTCCGCCCGCATACGCGGCGTCACGGCATTGCGAAGGTGCATGGGCACTGGGAGACTCCCGCTTTCGCGGATGGCAGACACCGCAGCGTTGTAGGCGCGGTATGCGGAGTTACTTTTCGGCGCCGCCGCCAGATAGATCGCAACCTCCGCCAGGACGAGTCTCGCCTCGGGCATTCCCAGCGTTCGCACGGCCTGCACTCCGGCCGCTGCCACCGTGATCGCCAACGGGTCCGCCAGGCCGACATCTTCGCTGGCGGTTACCAACAGCCGTCGAGCAACGTAGAGCGCATCATCACCGGCCTCAAGGAGCCGTGCCAGCCAATAGACCGCGGCGTCCGGATCGCTGTTGCGGATACTCTTTTGCAGCGCGGAGACCTCGTTGAAGTGTTCCTCCGCGCCGTGCCGCAGAAACGGACGCTGCAGGGCTTCGGCCAGGTCCGTTTCCGAGACCTCCGTTCGTTTCCCTAGCGCCGCCCGCTGCACCGCCAGCTCGAGCGTACCCAGGGCGGCCCGGGCATCTCCATGGGCCGATGCAGCGAGCTGGGTCAGTACCGCTCCGCTCACGGTTGCCCCACTGCCGGCCAGTCCGCGCGGTCCCTCAGTTTTCAGGGCACGATGCAGCACAACGAGCAGGTCATCGGCGGTCAGCGACTCCAAGCGAACCACCCGACAGCGCGACAGCAGGGGAGCGATGACCTCGAACGAGGGATTCTCGGTCGTTGCCCCGATCAGACAGACCGCGCCGCTCTCCACCCACGGCAGCAGAGCGTCCTGCTGGCCCTTGTGGAATCGATGAATCTCGTCGACGAACATGACGGTCTGCGTCCCGCCGTGCTGTTGTCGAACCGCCGCGGCCTGCGCCGTCTCACGGATCTGCTTGACGCCCGACGAGGTGGCCGACAGCTCCACGAGCGTCTGCCCGGCGGCTTCGGCAAGTACACGCGCCAGGGTCGTCTTACCGCAGCCCGCGGGGCCGCAGAGAATCATCGACGCGAGGTGGCGATCCTCCACCAGTCCACGCAGTAGATGGCCCGGGCCAATAAGATGTTCCTGCCCGACGATCTCATCGAGTGTTCGGGGACGCATGCGCTCAGCTAGAGGCGCGGCCGGCGAACTGCCCGCCGTCGAGCTGGCTGGCGAGGCGTCGCCGAAAAGATCTCCGCTGTGTGGTGGCTGCATTGGCGAACGCTACCACCCGCCCCCGGGCCAACGCGATACATTGGGCCCTTCGATCTGTGCCACGGTCCATCAGCCCTTCGCCCCCCGCAACTCGGCCTTGTGCTACCAGAGGAGCGACGGACCTCCGGCGGAACGAGGAACTGCGCGTTCATGCACACCTGGCAAACAGATGCCGACGCGACACCGGGAGCCTGGCTTCGGGAGGTTGTCGAATCGCTCGAAGCTGGCGGTGCCGTCGCGCTCCCGACCGATACCTTCTATGGCCTGGCGGCCGACAGCCGCAGTAGCGCCGGAATCGATCGTGTTCTGCGGCTCAAGGGGCGCCCATCCACGCATCCCCTCCTCTTGCTGGTGCACAGCTGCGCTGCCGCCAGGCGCGTGTCGCCAGCAGCGGATGCCCGCCTCGAAGAACTCGCTGCCGCCTTTTGGCCTGGCCCCCTCACCGTCATCTTGCCGGCGACCGAAGGATTCCACGAAGCCTTGCTCGGACCCACTGGCGGGATCGCCGTGCGCGTTCCGGACGCCGCGGCACCGCGCCGGGTCGCACAAACCCTGGGCGCGCCCATCACCGGCACCTCGGCGAATGTCACCGGAGGACAGCCGCCGCGAGCGGCCGACGTCATCGATCTGGATGTGCACCTCCTGAGCGGCATCGTCGATGGCGGGACGTGTCCCGGTGGCCTCGCGTCGACGATCGTGGACCTGACCACCACCGTGGCGCGGGTCGTTCGAGCCGGCGCAATTCCCGCGGAAATCGTCCGCAAGAGCTTGAACGGGGGGCTGGTATAATTCGCCTCCCCGGCGGCCGCCAAGAAGGTTCGCACCGCCACCTGTGCGCCCATGCGTCGAGATCTCCTGATGTTTGAAACCACTAGACCTCCCACCTCCGCAGCCACCGAGGCGAAGACCGCGCCCAGGTACTGGATCAAGACCTACGGCTGCCAGATGAACGTCCATGATTCGGAGAAGTACGCCGGATTGTTGGCCGAGATGGGTTATGTCCCGGCGGCGAGCCCGGAGGATGCGGACGTGGTCCTGGTCAACACGTGCAGCGTCCGCGAAAGGGCCGAGGACAAGCTGTTTTCCGAACTGGGACGTCTTCGCATTCTCAAGGAGCAGAATGCTGGCGGTTCCAATGGGGCTGCGAAGGAAATCCTGGTCGGCGTGACCGGCTGCATCGCGCAGCAAAGAGGCGACGAGATCATCGAGCGCCAGCCTGCGGTCGATTTCGTCATCGGCACTCGGGCCATTCAAACTCTGCCCGAAGTCCTGGCGGATGTCCGCAGAACGGGCGATCCGTGCGTGAACACGCAGGACCTGGTGGACTTCGAGGCGCAGGGTGTCCGCACCGATACGGTGCGCGCGTTCGTGACCATCATGGAGGGATGCAACAACTACTGCTCCTTCTGCATCGTCCCGGCGACCCGCGGCCTGGAGATCTACCGACCAGCGAGCGCGATCCTCGACGAGATTCGCGGACTCGGCCTGCGCGGGTACCGGGAGGTCACGCTGCTCGGGCAGAATGTCAACTCATGGGTGGATCCGGATAGCAGCATGGAGTTCCCCGAACTGCTGTCGGCCATCGACGAGTCGCTACGTCGGACCGCGCGCGAAGACGGGCAACCCGGCGTGGAGCGCGTTCGCTTTCTGACATCGCACCCCAAAGACCTGTCGCCGCGCCTCATCGAGGCCATGGCGTCCGGGCAGAGGATCGCCAGGCACCTTCACCTGCCGGTGCAGTCAGGGTCGACGCGCGTCCTGCGCGACATGAACCGTCACTACACGGCGGCGAGCTATCTCGAACAGGTTGCCGCGCTTCGCGCGGCGGTACCGGGTGTCGGGCTGTCGACGGACCTGATCGTCGGGTTCCCCGGCGAAACGGATGCTGACTTCGAAGCCACCCTGGAGTTGGTCCGTCAAGTCGAGTACGACTCGTTCTACTCGTTCGAGTATTCGCCGCGGCCCGATACCGCAGCCGTCACCCAATACGACGACGACGTGCCGGCCGAGACCAAGAGAACAAGGCTGATCGAACTGCAGCGAACCGGTCAGAGCATCCAGGAACAGCGAAATGAAGCCTGGGTCGGACGCGAAACCACGGTCTTGGTCGATTCGTTGAGCCGCAGGTCAGACGAAGATGTATCGGGACGCACGTCGTCGAATCACATCGTTAATATGGCCGGCGACGCCGGATTGATCGGAAAGTTGGTAGACGTCCGAGTAACGTCACACGCAGCGCACAGCGTGTACGGCGAGATCATCGGCGTACCGCACTAGCGGGAGAGTGCCGTGCAGACCCGAATGCGAATCAGCGGGCTAATGGTGGACCCCGTCACCAACATGCCGATCGTGATCCTCAAGGACGATGATGATCGTCATGTGCTTCCGATATGGGTGGGGGTGTTCGAGGCGAATGCCATCGCTCTTCGGATCGAAGAAATCGTGCCGCCACGCCCCATGACCCACGATCTGCTGCACGACGTGGTTTCGACGTTCGGCGCCGAGGTTCGGCGGGTGATCATCTCCGACCTCCGCGACAATACCTACTACGCGCTCGTCGATCTGCAGGTAGGGGAGGAGAACCACTCGATTGACGCGAGACCCAGCGACGCCCTGGCACTTGCCTTGCGCGCCGGGGCGCCGATCTTCGTCGAAGAAAGTGTGCTGAAGCAGGCCGAGAACAGCTCTGAGCAAGGTTCGGAGGCGGAGCGACTGCGCAAATGGTTCGAAGGACTCGATCCTGAAGATTTTTCTAAGTATGAGATGTAAACTCGCACCAATAAAGTAAATTCATGTCAACATTTTGTGAAAGGTTGCAGCCCTCGCGCGACTCTGGTTTAGTTTGGCCGTTGCCGGCCGAGGAGGGTCGGAGAGGCGACAGCAACACGCTTCCGCCATCCGGCATGTTGATGTCTCGGCAAGCAAGAACGCTGCAACCTGGAAAAGCTCGTCAATGAAAGCCGCTGGTCGAGGCCATGTGATCTCGGTAACGAACCAGAAAGGCGGAGTTGGCAAGACCACAACAGCGGTGAACCTGGCAGCCGCCCTTGCAATGAGGGGCCACCGTACGCTGTTGATTGACCTCGACCCTCAGGGGCACTCGAGCATCTCGTTCCTGGAAGCCGCAGAGATCGACGGTTCCATCTACGACGCGCTCATCGAGGCCCAGATCGGCATCAAGGATGTGATCTACGGTGCCTCCGTAGACAACCTGGATGTCGCCCCCGCGCGCATAGGCCTCGCCAAACTCGAAATCAAACTGTCCGGCGAATTCGACGGTCACTATCGGCTCAGAGACAAGCTGGCGGCAGTGGCCGAAGACTACCGGTTCATGGTCATCGACACGCCGCCAACGTTGGGACTCCTGACGATCAACGCGCTGGTCGCATCGAGCCACGTGATCGTGCCGATCCAGTCGTCCTACCTGGCGCTCGAAGGCACTGACGACCTCCTGGACACGATTCAACGAGTCCGCCAACGAGTGAACCCGGATCTCGACTTGCTGGGCGTACTCGTGACGATGCTCGATCGCCGTACCGTGCTCGGCCGCGACGTCGTACAGCAGGTGCGCGACGTATTCGGCGACAAGGTCTTCGACACCATCGTCACCAGAAACGTGCGGCTGGAGGAGAGCCCCGCGTACAAGGAAGCGATCTTCACCCATGCCCCAAAGTCAACGGGGGCCGAACAGTACGCGAAGCTCGGAGAGGAGGTACTGGCGCGTGTCTAGCAGACGAGGGCTACCGACTACGGCGCGCATGCGCCACGACTCGCATTTTGTCGAGGAACTGGCGACCAGCCAGACGGACGCGATCGGTCAGCGCATCCCGCTTGACCAGATCCGCCCCAACCACTCACAGCCGCGGCAGATGTTCGATGGACTGGAGGAACTGGTTGCCTCGATCGAACGCGTGGGAGTCCTCGAACCCCTACTGGTAAGAAGGTCCGAGACGGGCTACGAGATCATCTCGGGAGAAAGGCGGTACCGCGCGTCTCGCGCTGCCGAACTCACCGAGGTCCCATGCATCGTCATGGACATCGATGATCAGCGCGCCCTGGAAATCGCGCTGATAGAGAACCTGCAACGGCAGGATCTGTCCCCGTTTGAAGAAGCGGAGGGACTCCAAGCGCTGATTGACCAGTACGGATTCACGCACGATGAGGTCGCCGAGAGGATCAGCAAGTCGCGCACCAGCGTGACCGAGAGCCTGCGCCTGATCGACATGCCCGCGAGCGTCCGAGCCATCCTTCAGGAAGGCAACGTCCGGTCGAAGTCGGTCCTGCTGGAGTTGTGCCGAGTGGAAACTGCGGAACAAATGGAGCTACTCGCCCAGCGAGTAGTCGATGAAGGCCTTACCCGCGACGACATGAGGCAGCTGCGCCGGGCCCCGAGCCCGGAGCAAGAAGAGCAACCCGAAGCGGAGGAGGCGGCTGCCCCGCGACAGGCACCAGCACCGCCGAGGCGGATGACCTACCGCTCAAAGGCAGGCATCACGGTGACCGTGTACCTCAAGTCCGATGAGGTTTCGCTCGCGGACGTAGAACGGTCACTGCTCGAGGCCATCCGCGAACTGCGATCGCACGGCCTGCCGGACTGAGTAACAGCCCGCCTGGCTGTCAGGGCCGAAGGTCGGCGCGCCGACCATAGCTCTGAAATCACTTTAGGTTCGCCAGGACTGCGAGGCCGGGGCCGACAACGCAGGGCAACACCGCAGTCAACCCGCGACCCGTCCCTGCCGGGCCGGCGAGAACGTGGCCGGCAACCGGGACCGGCGCCCCAGGACGATCCCATCCCAGAGGTTTCTTCACGGTTGGAGCGAGTCACTTCGCGTCCGGCGGCAAGGGGGCGCCGTGGCGACGACCACCCTGGGGGCCACCTAGCCTGCCTGCGGGCCGAGAATAGCGATCTCACGCTCGACCACTGCCGCACCGGCCTCGGTAAGGCGATACTCGTAGGCCCTCCCACGACGGCGACGATCCACGAGGCCCCGGGCACGTCTCAGCGCGTTGCTCACGTTGGTCCTGTACACATGGGTAGCGCGCGCACGCTCTACCAGGAAGCGCTCGATCTCGGCGGGGGTCATCCATTCGACACCCATTTGGGTAACGACGATCTCGAGGGTGATGAGCGCTTTCTCGAGCAGCCGGCCCGGACCGGACAACGCTTTGACATACGCCCCGAGGTCGATGCCCACCCATTCGGGAGCTGCGGGAGAGGCCTCGGTAGCACTGTCCCTGCGGCGCTCAGACTCCGCACGGTCAACGCCACCCCCCAGCAGGGCGGAGAACAAGGGCACCCGATACTCCGCGGGCACTCGGTCTTCGATGGCGCCGATGAGGACCAGGGCCCTCGAGATCTCGTCGTCGTGTCCGGGCTGCTCCGGTATTGAGCTCATGCCTACTGCCGTCCTATGGATGGTGCTGTGGATAACCTGTGCCGATCAGTGTCTGAAAACCACCCAGGTAGCCCCCTTTGGGGAGATAACACCGCGAACACTGACTGCCTCATGGTGTCAGGAAGCTAACGCGCCGCCTGGGTGGGTGTGCAAAACCTGTTGGTAACTACAATACGAATTCAATACGATGAAGATATATTAAGCATATAATAGTGGGGACACTGCCGCCATGCCCGCACGGAACCCCTATAATCGGCCCATGAGTGCATCGCGATCGACGCAGCCACAACGGGCTAACCTACGATTCTGCAAGGCTTTCTTCGAGATCGAGGACGGCCCGGCCACACACGCACGCCTGCTCGCGACCGGCGCGCAGGAACTGGTGGCGCATACGAATCAGCGGTGGTACTTGTGGAATCCACCCGAGGCCGACACCGCGCAGACCTTTCTGGTGCGGACCCGGGGCCTTCGACTTGTGCTGGAGGGCCCGGATCCTGCAGCCGTCGGGCGCGCCTGGCGACAGTTGGACGAACAACTCCTGCCCGCCGCGCGTGCCCGGGTGGCGGTGGGCGACGATCTTTCGCGGTTTCTGCCCAAACCTCGCCGTAAGACTGCCGATCGTCCGGAGAGTTTTTCGCCCGAACACGAGGCGCGCGTGCTCGCAGAGTTCCATGCGGCGCTGTGCGTGCGCTGGGCCGATGCCCCCCAGCAGCGGCTCAACGGCATGACACCACGTGAAGCCGCCGCGGACCAGGCTGGACAGTCGTTGTTGGACGAGCTGCTTCGCCGCATGCGCATTGTCGAGGAGGAGAGGTGCTCTCGGGGTATGCCCGCGGTATCCGTCGACGCGCTCGAACGCTCCGTGTTTTGCATCGATGACTTGGAGACATGAAGGCCCTCGCTCGCGCCGCCATCGTCGTCTGCTGTGCGGCCACCGTGCCGCTGGCCGGGCAGGAGAGTCATCGCGGGCGAATACGTGACTACGGAGTCGTTCCCGGCGTACTGCCCGCCGGGCCCGAGAACGCGATCACGGACGTAGACGGAGTCCACGTTGGTCACACCACGGTGCGATCAGCGCCGACCATCAACACCGGCGTGACCGCCATCCTGCCCCACAGCGGCAACCTCTTCGCCGACAAGGTGCCGGCGGCAATCTTCGTGGCCAACGGGTTTGGGAAGTTGACCGGCATCAGCCAGGTGCAGGAGTTGGGCACGCTGGAAACGCCGATCATTCTCACCGGAACATTGAGCGTGCCCCGAGCGGCCGACGCCTTGATCAGCTACATGCTCGCGCTGCCCGGCAACGAGGAGGTGCGCTCAGTCAACCCGGTCGTTGGTGAGACCAACGACGGCTACCTGAGCGACATTCGGGCGCGCCCCATCAACCAGGACCACGTTCTCGACGCGATCCGCGGCGCGCGCCGAGGCGCCGTGGAGGAGGGCAGTGTCGGCGCCGGCACGGGCACGGTCGCCTTCGGCTTCAAGGGCGGAATCGGCACGGCATCGAGGAGGCTGCCGGCGCAGCTCGGGGGATGGACCGTCGGGGCGCTGGTACAGACCAACTTCGGCGGAGTTTTGCAGATCGCCGGGGCCCCCGTGGGAGTGAAGCTTGGCCAACACTACCTGCGCTCGCAACTTGGCGCGCCGCCCCAGGGTGCACTGGAGACACCCGACGGCTCGTGCATGATCGTGGTGGCGACGGACGCCCCCATTGACGCAGCCAACCTCGAGAGACTGGCGCTAAGGGCGTTCATGGGAATGGCACGGACCGGGGCGTCGGGCTCCAACGGCAGCGGTGACTACGTCATAGCGTTCTCCACGCATGCTGGCCTGCGTCAGGGCGAGGTCGGTGGTCAACGGCCGCGCACGGCGCCGTTGCCGACGGCGAGCCTCTCGCCACTGTTTCTTGCCGCCATCGAGGCGGCCGAAGAGGCGATCTACAACAGCCTCTTCGCCGCGACCGCCACCAACGGCGCACGCGGTCCGATTGAGGCTCTGCCGATCGACAGGACACTCGAAATCCTCCGCGAACACGGGCTGAGAGAGTAGCGGCCCGCGCTTCGTGTCCCGCTGTCCCTACCGTCAGCACGCCGCATCCGCGCGCTGTCCCCGATGCGAAGCGCCGCGGTGGCCTGATAATCTAGGCCGCTAGTCCGGCTGGCTCCGCAGGCCGGGACCCGCAAGGGGGAATCGGGATGGCCTTGGACAGTAGCGTTCTGGTGCTCAACCGGCTGTGGCAGGCGGTCAACGTCGTCAGCGCTCGGCGGGCGCTGGCACTCGTGTACGTTGGCCGGGGCAGGGCAGTCGGCGACGACTACACGGTCTACTCCTGGAGTCTGTGGGCGGAGAACCCGCTGCCCGGCACCGGCAGCACGGTGTATGTCAGCACGACCTCGGGGCCGGTACGGATTCCTCGGGTCATCCAATTGCTGGACTATGACCGCGTGCCGCGTCCGCGGGTGAAGTTCACGCGATCCAACGTCTACCTCCGCGACCGTCATCGATGTCAATACTGCGGCAGCCGGCAGTCCGCTGCGGAACTCACGCTCGATCACGTACAACCACGATCTCGTGGCGGCCCGACAACCTGGCGCAATATCGTGGTTTCGTGCTTCGGCTGCAATTCCCGCAAAGCTGATCGCAACCCGGAGGAGGCCGGCATGCCACTACTGCGCGAGCCGCGCCCGCCGCACTGGCACCCTGCGGCCCTGCTTCGCATCGCGGAAAAGCCGCACCCGCTCTGGCAGCCTTTTCTGGGCGGGGTCAGCAACTAGCTGGCCGTTGACTGAGGCCATGGGTTCCGGCCGCTCCATGCTAGTCTCGGAGACGCACTCATCGAGATGCGTCCGGTCGCGGCACCGTGCCGGGCCTGCCCGCGCCGGCTACGCTCCGACCCTGTGAACCGACACCGTGTGAACGGACACTGCACCGATCGATATGACCGACGACAAGATTCGAGCACTGGGCCTCATGTCAGGCGGCCTCGACTCCACACTGGCAGCGAACCTCATGCAGAACTTGGGCATCGAGGTGCTCGGGCTGCACTTCTCAACGGGCTTCTGCGTCGCCGACCGCCACCGCCTGCTGGGCAACTCCAACAACCGCGACAAGCCCTATCGCAACGACGCCCTGCACGCCGGTGCCCAACTCGAAGTCCCGGTCGAGATCATCGACATCAAGGACCGCTATCTGCCTGAGGTCGTGCTGCATCCGAAGCACGGGTACGGATCCGGCATGAACCCTTGCATCGACTGTCGCATCTTCATGCTGCAGCGCGCCAAGGAGATCCTGCAGGAGCGCGGCTACGATTTCGTCTTTACCGGCGAGGTCCTGGGGCAGCGGCCGATGAGCCAGCGGAGACCGCCCATGCAGGCCATCGAGATCGAGGCAGGACTCGAGGGACTGCTGCTGCGGCCGCTCTCCGCTCAGGTGCTGCCAGCGACGATCCCGGAAGAGAGGGGATGGGTAGATCGCAGCAAGCTGTTTGGCATCGTCGGCCGGGGCCGGCACAAACAGATGCAGCTGGCCGACGAGTTTGGGCTGACCGACTACCCACAGCCCGCTGGCGGCTGTTGTTTCCTGCCCGACGAGAACTACGCGCGCAAGCTGCGCGACCTGCTGACCCACAACGGACCCGACGTAGACCCTGACGACATGATGTTGCTGAAAGTCGGGCGGCACTTCCGTCTAGGCGACGAGGTCAAGGTCATCGTCGGACGGCACGAGTCGGAGAACGACTTCCTCGAGCGCTTCCGCGACGGCCGTGGCAGCGTCTGGCTCGATGCCTTCAGCTCGCCCCTGACCTTGATCGAGGGCTCGCCTTCGGCCGCCGATTTGGAATTCGCGTGCCGGATCACGGCTCGCTATAGCGCCGGCCGAACCGAGGCCGAAGTTCCCGTGCGATGGCGGCTGGACGGTCAGGAGGGACAGTTAGTGGTGCGGCCCCTCAGCGAGGACCGTCAGCTGGACGAGATTCGGATCTAGCGGCACGACAAGGCGATCATGAACTCCAAGCGCGGCTCGGGCAGCCTGCGAGGCTACGTACACGGCATTCTCGACCCGGCGCGCCTGGTCGAACTTGTCGACCACTGCGACGTTGTCGTCGAGGCGCGGGGGACGTTCTGTCCAGAGCCCGTGATTCGCATGCAGAACGCGGCGGCACTCATGTCGCCCGGACAGGTGGCAATGGTCGTGGCCGACGATGCTGGCATCGAGATCGACCTGCCGGCGTGGTGCATCAGCACACGCAACGAATACCTTGGCGTGTTGCGCGAGGAGCGCTTCTTGCGCGCGTTCATCCGTCGGGCGCCCGCGCGTACGGCCGATCAGGACTAAGCCGCGGACCGCACCGCGGGCCCGGCGCCTAGCCGTAGTGGTAGGTCACCCCGTAGCCGCCGCGGGGGTTGTTCCAGGTCGTGTAGCGCCGCGTCACCTGACAGGTGCCGCACTCGAGACAGTCCTCGTAGTTGACGATGCAGCTGTCGTCGTCGAGGTTGTGCTTGAACACCTGCGCCGGACAAATGAACAGCACGGCCTTTTGCGGGTCGGCGCGAAACGCGTCCTGGTCGACGCTGATGTGGCTCTCGTCGGCAAAGCGTCGCTTCACCAGCGCGAGGCGCTCCTCCAGCGACATGTGAACGTGAGGCTTCAGGTATGCGCGAACGTCAATTGACATGAACTCCTCACAGCATCGTCTTGCGCGCACGCCACATCTGACGCGCCGCCTTGAAGAAACTCACCTCGTCGCGAATCGTCTTCCACAACTCCTTCAGTACGTCGTCTTTGGGGGTGTCATCGAGCGTGAAGTAGCGCCGCACCAGACGGATCGCGAGGTCGGGATATTCGTTCACCATCTCGCGATTCTCGAGCAAGAAATGCACCGTGTCGCGGTACCGCTTGAGATCCTTCATCACCCAGGAGTCCTCCAGGCGCTCGCGATACTCAGCCAGCCGGGCCTTGGAGAAATCGTTGGCTTTGCGGGCCGACAGCACAGCCTCTGCGGCCGCCACACCTGAGGCCATCGCCAGGTTGGTCCCTTCGTGGTGAATCGACGGGTTCACCAGTCCGGCACAGTCCCCGATGAGCAAGAGTCCGTCTTCGTACAGATCCGAGAGTGCGTCGTAGCTATCCTCGGGGATCATCTTGGTGGCGTACTCGACCGTCTCGCCACCGCGGAGCAACGGCGCGATCATCGGATGAGCCTTGAAGTCGTCGAGCATGTCGTACGGAGCGATGTTCAGGCGCAGGTACTCCTCGATCAGGCAGCCGACGCCCACCGACAGACTGTCGTGGTTGGTATAGATGAAACCGGAACCAACCGTTCCCTTGACCGCACCGCCGAAGTACTCGAGAGCCATCCCCTGACGACCCTCCAGGTGAAACCGGTCTTCGATGATCTCCGGAGGCAGGGCAATGACCTCCTTGACTGCGTTGACGCGATTGCGGGGCCCCATCTGCGGCCGGAATCCCGCGCGTTCGGCAAGCAGTGCGTTGGCCCCCTCGGCGAGAATCACGACATCGGCCTCAACGTCGCCGTCCTCGCGGCCGGTCCGCACCCCCCGGACCTTGCCTTGCTCGACGATCAACTCCTCGACGTTGGTCTCACAAATAATCATGGCACCGGCTTCTTCGGCCTGTTCGGCAAACCACCTGTCCCATTTCGAACGCAACGCCGTGAACGTGTTGTTGAAGGGCGGCACGTCGAACTTCGCGCTCTTCAGGTCGAGACCGATCTGTGTGTCCTCGTCGAGCGTCAGCCAACGGCGGTTGACGATGTGCCGTTCGATGGGGGCGCGTTCCCAGAACTCGGGCAACAGGTCGTTGACCACGCTGGTGTAGAGGATGCCGCCGAACAGGTTCTTGGCGCCGGGAAAATCGCCGCGCTCCAGAACCAGTACCTCCACGCCTTCGCGGGCAAGCACGAGGGCCGCGGCGGCGCCCGCCGGACCGGCGCCAACGATTACGACTTCGAAGCGCTCATCGGACATGGTCAGTGCACTCTCTCTGCAGCGTTAGCGGGCCCGCGTTTAGGCCCAGATTCCAGAACGGTGCAATTGCTATACTCGATTCCATCATGAGCGTGCGCAAGCGCACCGGCAATCGAGCGGCCGCAGCCGGATGCGTATTGTTGCTCGCCGCGTCCCTTACCGGGGCGGGGCAGAGCACACCCCAAGCGGCCAAACTGCGCTTCTCCAACGCGCCAATCACTCTGGAATATCCGGAGACCTGGCGCGATTGGGCGATTTCCCTGGCTGCCTATGCGGACGCGGCAGCGGCAACGCTCGAGGAGATCATCGGCACCCCGATTCCGGCGGGTACGATCCGATGGGAACCTGGGAGTTCCGGGCCGGGCACGAGCGCCGACGGAATCGTGGAGGTTAGCGCCCGCAACGGCGAAACGCTGGTGACCATGCGCACCAACGTCCCGCAGATGCTGCAGGACTTCGGTGCCTCCTATGCCCTGGGCTATGGGCGGTGGCTTGGAACCTACGTCGTGGGCAGGGTGGCGATGGGAGCACCAGGGCGTAACGCACCGTGGTGGACGGAAGGTGCCGCGTTGTACCTGACCGAACGACTGTTCCGCGAATCGCAGGCGACCACTCCCGTGCTGTACGGCATCGAGGGCAACTTCACGCGCGCCGCCCAGAGCCGACGACCAGTGGACCTGTCGGCAGATCCGCTCAACGACGCGGCCAGAGGCAAGGCGTACGCTACTTTCAAGCTCCTCGAGGCGATTTACGGCGCCGACACCGTGGCGGCGGCAATCGGCCAGCTCGTCCGGCAGCCCTCCTCGGACCTCGTCGCCATCGTCAACGCGATTGGGCGTGAGCGGCAACCGGACCCGGACCAGACTCTGCGGGACTGGCTGGTGCCAACGGTGAACATCGACGTCGGCCTCGAGAAGGTCGCGCTGCGCGACGGCAATGCGAGGCTGCGCGGCAAACTGCGGCGGCGCAGTCCCATCGCGATTCCCGTCACCGTTGAGGCACGCTGCGCCGACGGCGCGTTCGCCCAGCATGTAGTGGCAGCCGGCCTGGAGGATCAGGATTTCGAGATGGACGTTCCGTGTGAGCCGGTGGCCGTCCTCGTGGATCCGCTCGGATTGATCCCTGACGTGAATCGTTCCAACAACCGCTTCGGCTTCGGCGACGCCGAGCAGATTCGACGGTTCTTTGCCTTTGATGATCGTTTCTCCGTCGGCGAGCTGGAGTTCTCGGGCGAGATCACCCTGGATGAGGCGCAGCAACGCCAGGAGACCTTCCGCCTACGGCTGACCAACCACACCGATCAGACGACGGGTCTCGGCGTCCTGGTGAGTGCCGAGTGGGTTGAGCGCGCGGAGCGCCAGCAGCGGGCTTTCTTCGTCGATCTGGCTGCGCATGAAACACGCGTCATCGAGGAAGCCATGGCGTACCCCAACCGCGGTACCGGCCGCGCCCGTGTGACGGCGCGGTACTGGGAAGCAGCCAACATCGACGATCTCACCGGCAAGCTCGTGGGCACCGACCCCGGCACAATCAGCTCCTACGTCCTGCTGCGTGAAGCCCCCGAAGCGCCGCGGCGAGCCCGGCGCGGCATCTACCTGCGGCCACCGACCATCGCCGCGGCGGAAGGCACCGTGGTAACCGACAGTGATGCGGTGTCGACGGAGCCGGTGAGCAGAACGGCGGGGGACGCCGATAACGGCACGGCCGCCATCGATTCCGAAGCCCTGGTGGCAGGCGACGCAGCGGACACACGCCTCGGCCTGCGACTCAGCTCGCCGCGGCCGGACACGGTCCCCATTGGCGATGTGAATCTGACTGCGGTCGTCAGCGGAAGCGAAATCGCGAGCGTTGAACACGTCGATTTCTTCGTCAACGACATTGACGTGGGTCGCGTCGAGACTTCGCCCTACCGGCTGCCCTACACGTTCCCGGAGGATGAGCGTGTTTTCGTGATCCGCGCCGTTGCCGTTGGTGGCGAACGCATCGCGTCCACGGAGCTCGTGCTCGACAGGGCATCGATCTCGTTTGGCAGCACTGTCAACCTGGTGACCGTGCACGCGACAGTGCGCGACAGCGCCGGCCGCATCATCCGCGACCTGACTCCTGACGATTTTCGCGTGATCGAGGATGGCGTGGCACAGGAGATCGACCAGTTTGATTTCGGGGAAGTGCCGGTGTCCGCAGCGCTGTTGTTGGACCAGAGCAGTTCGATGATTGGTGGCGGCATTCGTGCGGAGCGAGCCGGCGGCGGGAGGCTTGTCGAGTCTCTCGTCAGCGACATCAACCGCGCCATGGTGCTGGGCTTCAACGATCGTGTGTACATGTACTCAGACTTCACTCACGACAAGGAGATCCTCGCAGAGGCCCTCGAGGCCATCGACCCGGATGGCTCGACGGCGGTTTTCGACACCCTGGCCGAGTCGATCCGCAAACTCAATCGACGCTCGGGAAAGCGCGCGCTTATCGTTCTGTCCGACGGGCTCGACACGCACAGCGCCTTTGCCTACGAGGACGTACTCGAATACCTGCGCCAATCGGAGCCGCTCGTCTATACGGTGGGTGTGCAGTTGATGCATGAAGGAACGGAACTTGGCGATGCCAGCGGCGACGTGAAACGCGGCGTCGACCAGCTGCGCGCCTTTGCGGACGCCACGGGTGGCGCGGCGTACTTTCCGCTGCAGCTCGAGGAGCTCGAAGAGATCTACGGGCTGATCGCCGACGAACTCAACAGCCAGTACTCGATCTCGTACTATCCGAAGAACGTCCGCTACGACGGCGCCTTTCGCGCCATCCGTGTGGAGGTTCCCGGCAGGGCGGGGGCCTGGGTTCAGGTGCGTGAGGGCTACTACGGCGTGAGGCCGGACGGGCGCTGAGCGAAGTGCGCACGCCGTCACTCGTCCTAGCCCTCGCGTCGTTGGGCATGGTGGCGCTCGTCGGCACATTGGAGGGCTCGCCCGGTTCGACTTGGCCGGGGGCTCAAGAGCGAGGGCCATGGGCGCCGACGACCGAAGAGGTTCAGCTGGCCGACGAGGTCCGCGTGCTGCTGAATGACGCCCGTGACGAGGCGGCGCTGCCCGTCCTCGGCCAGCACCCTCTTCTGGACCGCTTCGCGTACCAGCATGCGCGCGAAATGGCCACTCGCGGGTCCGTGACGCACCACTCGCATTGGTACGGCATGAGCACCAGCACGCGCTTCAAACTCGCTTTCCCTGGCGTCTATCAGTTCGGCGAAAACGTCGCCGTCAATCGCCGACCCCAGGAGCTACACCGGGCCCTGATGGAGAGCGCCGGTCACCGGCTCAACCGCATGGACCCTGCGTTCACGCACGTCGGCCTCGCCGTGGCGCGTGCCGGAGACCACCAGGTCTATCTCGCCGAGGTGTTCGTGCGGGTTGCTAACGAGAGCGCGCTAGCCGAAATCGATGTTCTCTACACGGAACTTCCGCCGCCGGCGTTACCGCCAGACGAGCCGAACTACGGCGAGGTGAGGGGAGAGACCGTCCGTATCGGCCGGCCCCGCGAGGACAATCCTGAGTTCTGGACCCAGCGCGGTATCGATGCTTTCAATGGCGGCCGCTACGAAGAGGCCGTCGGTTTATTTCAGCGGTCGATCGAGATCGACTCGACCTACGAGTACGCTTACTACAACCTCGCGCGCGCGCATCTCGCCAACAGCGAGCCCGGGCCCGCCCTCGAGATCCTGCAACGACTGACCGAGAAGGACCCGGACGACGCCGATGCATGGAGTAGCACCGGCACGGCTCTGCTCCTGTTGCAGCGAGCCGACGAAGCCGTGGACGCCTTCAGCGAGGTTCTGCGTCTCCGGGCGCGGGACGCAGGGAGCTGGTATAACCTCGGCCTTGCGCACGAGATGCAGGGTAGCCTCGACATCGCTGAACGTGCCTACCGTCAGGCACTACACGTAGATCCCGCACTGACTGAGGCGGCCGCCGCGCTCGCACGCATCACACGTTGAACTGGTAACCATCCGAGGCGAGAACGTGGGAATCCGGGAAGATCTCCTGAAGAAGGTCGCCGCCGAGATCACCGAGCTCGAGCGGGAGCTGAAGGTCGACCTGCCACGGCAGCTGTTCGAGGCTGCCGCCCATGGCGACCTCAGCGAGAACGCCGAGCACGAGGCCGCCAAAGACCGCAAGGACACCGTCACGGGATTGCTCCTGAAGCTCTACGAGCGGCGACAGGGCATCTCGAACATGAACACGCAGCAGATCCCGCACGACTCGGTCGGCTTCTGGTCGACCGTCGAGGTCCTCGATCTGGACAACGACGAGGAAATGACCTACCTGCTGGTCTCGCCCGATGAGTCGGACCCGAAGAGCGGGCGAATCTCGATGACCTCGCCAATCGGCCGCGCGCTCGCGGGCTGCCAAGACGGCGACGAAGTAGCGGTCGAAACGCCGCGCGGCACGCGCAATTACGAGGTTCTCTCGTTCACGACCATCCACGAGGCACAAACGGACTGAGACCGTGACCAACGTGCAGGCCGCGCGAGCAAGACATCGCGAGCCGCCTCTGGCGGCCTCCGTGAGTCCTGCGCGCCACGGCGGCCCGCTGCTCGTCGGCCTGGTCGCCATCTTCGCGCTGGCCAGCGCCGCCACCGCGGGCTACGTGATCATCGAGGGGTGGACGGTTCTCGAAGCCGTGTACATGGTGGTCATCACCATGAGCACCGTCGGTTTTCGTGAGGTTCACCCCCTCAGCCCCGCCGGACGAGCGCTAACAACGGGACTCATCCTGACGGGGGTTGCCGCCTTTGCTTATGTGGCGGCGTCGGGGTTTCGACTCATGCTCGAGGGCGAGCTACGCCGCGTAGTAGGGAGACGTCGTATGGACAAGGAGATCGCCGGCCTCAGGAACCACATCATCGTCTGCGGCTACGGCCGCGTCGGACAGGAGGTGTGCCGCAACCTGCTGGCCGACGGCGTGCCCCTCGTGGTGGTCGAGCAGGACGACGAGCAGGTCCGGCTGCTGGGAGAGGAAGGCCTGCCCTTTGTTCGTGGCGACGCGGTCGACGAGAACACATTGCTCGAAGCGGGCCTGCGCCGGGCGCGCGGAGTGCTTCTGACACTGTCGTACGAGGCCGACAACGTGTACGTAACGCTGATCGCCAAGGAATGCCGACAGGACATCCATGTCATCGCGCGAAGCGTTAGCGAGGCAGGGGAGCGCCGCCTGAAGGCGGCGGGGGCCGATCGAGTGGTGTCGCCGGAGCGAATCGGCGCGCGATCCATGTCCAACTCGGTTTCCCGCCCCAACGCTGTGGACTTTACCGACATCGTCACGGCCCGAGAAAGTCTCTCGCTGGAGATCGACGAGCAGCGAATCTCGGGCGAATCTCAGCTTGCCGGCAAGACCATCGCCGAGTGCGAGATTCGTCGTAACTATGGCCTCATCGTCGTCGGGATCCTGACCGCAGACGGCGATATGCTCTTCAACCCCGAGCCCGGCGCCCGGATCGAAGCCGACTCGACGTTGATCATCCTTGGCGAGCGAGATGCCGTGCAACGTTTCGCCGCGGATGTCAGCTGACGTGGCCTGTGCCCGGGCAACTCGACACGAGTCGGTGCCCACGCATATAATTCGCCAGCCTTTGAACCCGACCAGCGCGAACTCCTCGCGCTCTGTGTCTTCCCGCAATCCACGGCAATCGCCGGAACAAGTGTTTATCAGGAGCAGCTCATGGCGCTCAAGAAGAGCCTTACTGATCCCCTGAACTGGTTGCTCCTGCTGCTGGCCGGTGCCTTCTTCTACTACATCACCGCGGTGCCGTACTTCACCGACCTTTATCTGAAGACACCGCAGGAGATGACGTTCACGGAGTACCTGGCGAGCCCCAGCCATCCGCGCGAGTTCATGTTGCATGCACTGAGCGCCCCGCCGGCCAGTATCGAGGTCGTCATTACGGGCCTCGAGGTCGTGCACATCGACCAGGACTCGATCCTGCTGGTAGACCCGACGATGGGTAGCGCCATGGCGGCACCTGCACCCGCGACAGCGCCGACCGGCGACGAGGCGGCCGGCGACGAACAGGCTGCAGATGACGGCCAGGACGACGACGCCAGCGATGTGCTCGATTTCCTGCCCGAGGTCGATACTCCCACCAACGAGATCCTCATCGCGGGGGACAACCTCGACCTCTTGCCGCTGACCGTCGGCCAGACCGTGGACATCCAGGTGCACGGCCTGCACGAAACCGCCATCGGCTGGGTGCCGCTGAACCCCAGCCTGGCGGGCACGGATCAGGAAGACCTCTTCACCAAGGAGCAGCTCGACGCCCTTGATCTGATGAAGGTCCACGATAGCGACAACAAAGTGGACATCCCTTATGTCGAGGTCGACGAGATGCGCTTCGCCGACCAGATTCATGCTTTGGGCGAACCGATGACGCTCGAGGAGCTGGCCAACGACACGACCTACATCCAGACCTTTGCGAGGCTGGCTGGAGGAAGCGTCGACGCGTACAACGTCACCCTGGACGAAAAGCGGTTCGCCGAGCGCGCCCCGTACTTCATCGTCTCGGACGCGGACGGTCGCAAGGCACAGGTCTTCTTCAACTCGCGCTTGCTGTCGGAGTGGTACTGGGCGATGGATCGGCTGGGCGGCCAGGATGTGGTCGTGCGCGGCACGCTGCGACAGTTCACCCCGAGCCAGTTGCGCAACCTCGAAGCGGGAGACAACACTCAGGCGGTCATCGATGGCTACGCGATCCTGTCGCGCGACGGCACGGTGGTCATCAGCCTGGAGAACCCGCTTGGTGGATTCGGCATCGAGTAAGTCCAGCACGATGACTCCCAGTAGGGAACGGGCCTGGGCACTGCTCACCGAGCACACCCAGAACCTGAATCTGCTCAAGCACGCGCTCGGCGTAGAGGCCGCGATGCGCGCCTATGCGCGTACCTTCGAGGCCGACGAAGAGCTGTGGGGTGTCGTGGGACTGCTGCACGATCTCGACTACGAGAAACATCCGTCTCTCGAAGAGCATCCGTTCGTGGGAGCAGAAATCCTGCGTGAGAATGGTTACTCGGAGGAGGTCGTCCAGGCGGTGCTCGGCCATGCGGACCACACCGGAGTGGCGCGCGAGACACAGATGGCGAAAGCGCTGTACGCAGTCGACGAGCTCGTCGGCTTCGTCGTCGCGGTGGCACTGGTGCGACCGAGCAGATCCATCACCGATCTGCCGATCAAGTCGGTCACCAAGAAGTTCAAGGACAAGGCATTCTGCCGGGCCATCGATCGGGACCACTTGCGTGCCGGCGCCGAGCAACTGGGCGTCGAAATGCGCGACCACGTGGTGACTGTTGCCGGCGCGCTGGCGGGAATCGCCGCTGAACTCGAGCTCGCCTAACGCCTGTTCCCATGCGCCTTGCCGACGCCGTGGGCCAGGAGCTTTGGCTCATGCGCCGTCGCTGTCTGCCGCGGCGCGTGCCTGCGCGATGCCGGAACTTGCGGCGAAGGGCAAGGCGACGATGAACAGCAGGATCATCACCACCTCTGAATCACTGAAGTTGTACTCGAACATCCCCATGGTCAGAAAAGCCGCCAGCGCCGCCAGGGCGGCGCGCGCCTCCGGCCCGCCTTCTCCGAAGGGCCCCGCGTAGCGCAGCACGCGCCATGCCCCCAGACAGATCGACGCCATCAACCACGCCCAGGCGACAAGCCCCAGGATGCCGCGCTCGGCGGCGATTTGCAGGATGTCGTTGTGCAGGTGAGGGTTGGTCTCCTGCACGGCCCAGTCGACTCGCCACGCGGGGTAGACGCGCTCCATCAGTCCCGGGCCGATCCCGAGCCAGGGGTGGGTCCGGATGATCTTCAAGCCGGTAACCGCCATGGCCAGCCGATCCACGTTCGTCGGGTTGTCCAGCGAGAATATGCTCGCCCCGCGGTCGAACAGCACTTCCGGGCCAGCGAGGGAAAGCAACACGATGACGGCCACGACCAGAACCACCAACAGGATCGCGCCGTAAGCGGCCCATGGCCGACCGGGCCGCGCGCTCGACGGCGCCTGACCGCGCACAAAACGCGACAGTAGCCATACGGTGAGTCCCACGGCACAGCCGATCCACCCAGACCTCGTCATGGTCAGGCCCAACAGGACGACGGCACCGATGGCCACGACACGGTGCCACAGCCAGCCCCGGCCACTCTGCACGGTGAGCAAGAGCGGGATCGCCAGCATGAGCGCACCCGCGTAGGTCATGTAGTGACCGAGCGTTCCATCCGGCCGATACGTTCCGGGCATTTCGCCGCGCTGCATTGCCAGGAGAGTTTCCGCCAGGCCGATCAGGATCGCCAGAAGGATTCCCGCACCGAAAACCCGCACGCCGATGTTGCGCATACGGGGGTGCTGGTAGGCGAGATACGTAACCGGCGGCGCCACCCAAAGGAACACATCGCGCAGTTCCCAGATGCTCTCGACCGGAGCCCGCGAGGCCAGCGCCGAAACTACGGAAACGCCCCAGAACGCCATCAGCGGAGTGCCCACCAACGAGAACACGTCGCCCGCCGGTCCGCGGGCTGGCTCCGGTACGTGGCCGGCGCGATTCAGCTCGGCGCGCAGCCAGTTGGCGCACCACACGACGCCCGCCAACCACAGTGCGGTCTCCGATACGGCGATCGAGACCGACATGCTGACCGTCCAGAGCAGCACAAGGGCCAGGAACAACTGGCCTGCGCCATCGCGGCCGACCCAAGAACTGGCGAAAGCTGGTAGTCGGATCGGATCTCCTCCAGGGCGAAGGGAAGGCGACGCCCGCGCTCACGATATCCAGTAGCTCTCGCGCGGGCAATCTCTTGCCCGCGTAATCTGCTCCCATGCATCCCGCTGCCGTGTGGCGCGGCGACGGCCGGCGACGCGCTCGGCCCCCGACCCGCTACAATCGCGCAGATGGCAACTCGATGCGTATCGCTACGAATTCATGGACGGGTACAGCGTGTCTTCTATCGCGCCAAGGCGCGGGCGGCGGCAGTCGGACTCGGCCTGCGTGGCTGGGTCCGTAACCGAGACGATGGTACGGTCGAGGCTGCCGCGTGCGGACCGTCGGAAGCCGTGGAACAGTACATTTCGTGGTGCCGCCAGGGCCCGCCGGCAGCCCGCGTTGGCCGTGTGGAGGTGCGCGAGATGCTGCCCGAAGACACCCTTGGCGAGACCTTCGATGTTCGACGCTGACAACGGACCCGTGCAGTGACCGCCGTGAGACGACGCAGCCCCTGGTTTTGGCTTCTCTTCGCCTTCATCGTGATGATCGTGATCTTCTGGGGAGCCACGCGTCTTCTCAACCAGCTCCTGCTCGGCGACTCGGCGGCACTCAGCGCCAACAACACCCTCACGGTGTCGTTGGCCGGGCCCGTGGTCGAACAGCCGGGTCGACTGTTCGGCGACGAACCCGTCGGCCCGCTGTCGCTGCGCGAAATCGACAAGGCGCTGCGCCGCGGCGCCGGCGACGCGCGCATCACCGGCGTCGTGCTC
Source organism: Acidobacteriota bacterium (assembly GCA_029263335.1). Classification (GTDB taxonomy): domain Bacteria; phylum Acidobacteriota; class UBA890; order UBA890; family WLXD01; genus WLXD01. The sequence goes on from JAJCXS010000128.1 coordinate 33,040, forward strand.
CGCGTTGGCCCGCTGCTCACGGGATTCGCCAAGGCTCAGGAGATCCGCTCGGCCATCCGAGCCTTCCGCGAGTCCGGCAAGCCAGTCATCGCGCGCGTGGAGATCGGTTCTCTACTGGACCTGTACGTTGCCTCAGCCGCCGACACCGTGGTTCAGATTCCGTCTGGCAACTACCTGCTTGGCCTGGTGAGCCGGCGGCAGTACTACCGCGAGTTGTTGGACACCATCGGTATCGAATTCGAGGCATTTCACACGGGCCCCTACAAGACCGCCATGTCTGGGTACACGGCAACGGACATGAGCGCCGAGGAACGCTCGGCGATCGAGGCGCTACTGGACGACCTGTATGAGCAGCTCGTTGCGGACATCGCCGCGGATCGCGAGCTCGAGCCCACCCAGGTGCGCGACGCGATCGACCTGGGCCTGCTCTCGGCACAGGACGCAGTCGAGCACGGCCTGACGGACCGACTGGCCTTCGACGACGAACTCACCGAACTCGCGGGCTCCGGCGGGAGCGTCACCGTACGGGAGTACAACAACGCGAATGCCGAACCGTGGAGCTTCGGAAAGCCGGCTATCGCGCTCGTCCACGTCGACGGCATGATCGTCCCGGGGTCACCCGGAGGGTCGCCCTTTGGCGGCGGCGGCATCGCCGGTGGCGATCGCATCGCCGCAGCGTTGCGTGCAGCTCGCAGCGATAACGCCGTTCGCGCCGTCGTCGTGCGGATCGACAGTCCGGGCGGAGCGGTGACGGGCTCGGACGTCATCTGGAGAGAGGTTGCTCTTACCGCAGAAGAGATGCCGGTCATCATCAGCATGTCGGATGTCGCGGCGTCGGGCGGCTACTGGATCGCGACGGCGGGAACTCGTGTGCTGGCCATGCCCGGTACGTACACCGGATCGATTGGGGTAGTGATGGCCCGTTTTCACCTTGCCGGTACCTACGACAAGCTCGGCATCGGCAACGCCGTGGTGAAACGTGGCAACAACGCGGATATCTTCGTCGACTCGCAGCCGCTCAGCAGCGAACAGCGCGAGCGCCTGCAGGCATCGGTCGATGCGACCTACGAGATCTTCCTCGAGAAAGTCGCCGCAGCCCGTGGCTTGTCGCGCGATGAAGTCGAGCAACTGGCGTCCGGGCGCGTCTGGACCGGTCAGCAGGCGCTCGAACTTGGCCTGGTCGATGAACTCGGCGGTCTGCGCGCAGCGTTGAGCGCGGCGCGACGTGAGGCAGGACTCGACGCCGGGACGGACTTCGTGGTCTCGGTGTACCCGCGCCAGCCCGGATTCTTCGAGCAACTGCGTGGTTTGCTGGCGACGGCCCAAGCAAGCAGCCAAGCGCCGAATTCCGTCGCGGAGGTCTTGCAGACCCGCTTCGACTGGCTGCGCTGGCTGGGGACGAGTGGCCACATCTGGGCGCTCTCGGATCAGGCCATCCCCTCCGCCGTCCGTTAGCGGGCCGTGTTGGCACTCTGATGGCACGCCGCTTCGTTCTGCCGCGCCGCTCGGGCAATGTGCCTGAAGTTGACTTCGAAACCGACCTCAACGAGCAACAGCACGCGGCCGTAACCTGTGACGAAGGGCCCAAACTCGTCATCGCCGGAGCCGGAACCGGCAAGACTCGCACGCTGACCTACCGCGTAGGCTGGCTCCTGTCGCAGGGCATCGCTGCCGAGAACATCCTGCTGGTGACTTTCACCAACAAGGCCGCTCGAGAGATGGTGGAACGCGTCAGGACCCTCACGCGCCTCGACAACGCCCGACTTTGGGGCGGAACGTTCCACTCGGTCGGCGCAAGATTTCTGCGGCGACACGGCACGGCACTCGGCTACACCGAAACCTTTTCGATCCTCGACGCGGCAGATCAGCGCGACCTGCTACGACTGTGTGTCACCGATACCGGGGTCAATGTCACGGGACGCCGCTTTCCCACGCCCAAGGTGCTCGGGGCGCTCATCTCCCTGCACACCAACACACGTGCGCCGCTCGAGGACCTGGTCGCCGATCGATACCCACAGTTCGTCGACTGGGAGGAAGAGATTCTGGCCATTGCCAAGCGCTACATCGTACGCAAGCGCGAGGCCAACGCGATGGACTACGACGACCTGCTGACCCTCTGGCTGAAGCTCCTGCAGGAGGAGCCCGAACTCAAGCAACGCTACGGGCAGCGGTTGCGGCACATCATGGTAGACGAGTACCAGGACACCAACATGATCCAGGGCGAAATCGTCGAAGCCCTGGCGGAAGGGAACGGCGGCAACCTCATGGTGGTCGGCGACGACTGTCAGAGCATCTATGCCTTTCGCGGCGCTCACTACGACAACATTCTGAGATTCCCCGACCGCAATCCGGGAACGGAGACCTTCAAGCTCGAGGTGAACTACCGATCGACGCCGGAGATCCTTGCCCTGACCAACGCCAGCATCAGCTGCAATGCGGACCAGTACCAGAAGGAACTCGAGGCGCGTCGGCCCTCCGGCATGCTGCCCGCCCTGGTGCCGTGCAACTATCCCGACCAGGAGGCCGGCTTCGTCGTCGAGCGGATCCTGCAGTTGCGTGACGAGGGCACGCCGCTGCGCGAGATCGCCATCCTTTATCGGGCCCACTCGCACCGCCTCACCGTCGAGACGTGCCTGCTGCGGGCCGATGTTCCCTACGAGGTGCGCGGTGGAGTGCGCTTCTTCGAGCAAGCTCACGTGAAGGACGTAACCGCCCATCTCCGTGTCGCGCTCAATCCCCGTGACGAGGTCGCCTTCAGGCGGGCGCTCCTACTGCAGCAGGGCATTGGCAACGTTACCGCCAGCCGCTTGTGGGGCTCGCTTGCCGCGGCAACCGAGCCCGACCAATTCCTACAGGCACTGGAGGCAACGGAAATAGCGGCAGCGTTGCCGCAACGAGCCCGCCAAGGCTGGCGGTCGTTCGTCGCGGTGCTACGCGACATCGTCGAGTGTCTTGCCGCGCCCGAGGCCGCCATCCAGGCAGTAATGGAAGGCGGCTACGAGGACTTGGCGAGGACCCAGTTCACTAACTTCGAGTCGCGCCTCGAGGACCTCGAGCAGCTCGCCATCTTCGCCGCCCAGTACGACACGCTGGCAGCCTTCCTCGAAGAACTCGTGCTCCTCGGCGAAATGTATGGGCAAGACGTCAAGGGTGGGGGAGACGAGGAGCGAGAGCGCGGTGTTGTTCTCTCTACCGTGCACCAGGCCAAAGGGCTCGAGTGGGACGCCGTCTTCTTTGTGCATCTGGTCGAAGGCGCACTGCCAAGCCCTCGCGCTCTGGATGAAAGCGGAGGAGAAGAGGAGGAGCGACGGATCTTCTACGTGGGAACCACGCGGGCTCGCAGCGAACTCTACCTCAGCTACCCGATCGTCCGCCCGGGAGGTGGCATGACCGGCTCGCTCCTGCAGCAGCCCTCACGATTCCTACGGGAGATACCCACGAGCCTGATGGAACCGTGGGAGATCTTCGAGGCGCCCGCGAGCCAGGAGCGCACCCCACGGGTCGCCCCGCCACGGCAACGTAGACCCGTCGCCAACGGCACCGCCGACTGGGACCCCAATGTCGATCCCGTCTGGGACGACGACAGCTACTTCGACTAGCGCCAGGGTGGCCGTCGCGCGGCGGGTTTTGACCGGCCGTTCGATCGCGTGCTAGCTTGGATATGTGGGGTCGAGCCGGCACCCGTCCGTAGCGACGGGCTCAATGGGGAAGGGGAAAACGATATGCGTAGCCAACGTTGCAGGGTCCTGATCGTTGTCGCACTCGCGTGCGCGGCGCTGCCCGTGGCGGTGCTCGCAACGCAGCAGCTCAAGCTCGGCAAGAGTGACTTCAATTGGAACGACGCCGAGCAAGAGGTCGCCCACTTCGCCTGGTTCGCCGAGGTGGTCAACGAATCGGGGCAGGACGTCGAGGTCGAGGTGTCGCTCGATCTGCTCGACGATGACGATCGCGTGATCCACACCGATTCGACGCGCAAGATGGCCCCGGCCGGTGCCACGACGCGGGTGGAGAATGAGGGATCGCTGCCCTTCGACGAGGCCGTTGGCGTCGTTTCGTCGCGCTTCCGCATCGATCCGCTGAGCGACGACTGAGCCTGACGCGCGCCCACCACTGGCCGGCTGGCGGGAAGGCTCCGAGACTGCTATAAAGTCGCGGATGTGGGCACGTCCAAGATATCCTGACCCAGGCGCTGTTCTCGCGCCTCCGACGCTCCCCCCACGATGAGGACCGCAACCGAAGTCCGCGCCTACTTTCTCTCGAACTGGCGTGAGATCGTCCCGGAGATCCTTGTAACGGGGGCGCGCGTGAGCACCGCGCCGGAAGACTCGGCGATGGTGGAGATCGAGCTCCTCGCCCCGACAGGTGCCGTGCGACGCCTTCTCTGCCTACCGGCGATGTCGGGCGAACCTCGACACGTACGGGGACTACTGCCGCGCTTGCGGCGGCTTGCGCTAACGCCGGGAGTGGCAGTGCTGCTGGTCGTTCCGCACATGGGCGCGGCCGGAGCCCGGCTCGCCCGCGAGGCCAACGTTGGTTACCTGGACTGCTGCGGTAACGGCTACGTACGCTTCAACAGCGTGTTCGTCCAGATCAGCGGTAACCGCAACCGCTTCAGCGAACGCAAACAGATTCGCACGCTGTTTCACGACAAGGCGACCATTCCTCTACGAGTTCTGCTGGAGCGTCCCGGCGACTGGCTGACCACACGAGAGATCGCCGAGCGCGGCGGCCTCAGTCTCGGATGGGTATCGCAAATCCTGCAGCAAATGAACACCGACGGTTACCTGGAGAGGAAGCAGGGCGGCGGCTCGCGCCTGGTGCATCCCCAGAAACTCGTGAGCGACTGGCTCGACCAGTACGCCTTCGAGGTGAACGAGGTGTTTCCGTTTCAGCTGCAGGATGGCGAGCCCGAGCTGGTACTACAACGGCTGCGCACAATCGACGCCGACCTCGCCAAGCGGTACGCGTTGACCCTCCAGTCAGCCGTCCACGCATTGCGATTGCGCCAGGGTCAACGTCGGCTGCCATTCGACCTGCATGTCTACGTGCCCGACCTCAGTGGCGATCTCGAAGAGACTCTCGAGCGGTGGCGCAAGGTGCTCGGCCTGCGTCCCGCCGGCCACGGCGCGAACTGTTTCCTGATCAAGCCGGCCTATCCGAACGCGGTCTTCTTCGGTGCCCAGGCCAGCCACGGCCTGCGCGCCGTGTCGGATCTGCAGCTGTACCTGGACTTCTTCCATCGGCCGGGCGCGGAACGTGGCCCGAGTGCAACGACGATCGCGAATCGGCTGCCATTCGGTGTCGCTCACGAGGCCCGCGCCTAGCGTCAGAACTCCAGCGTCTCGGCGATCTCGACGCCGCGTGCGGTCTGTCGCAGGCGGGCCGCGACGATCTCGGGATCGTGCTGGAAGACCAGGACGGTTCCGTCCGCGGCGGCCGGCAACAGGAATCGCTGCTTCTCGGCGAGGGTGACGAGCGGTTCGTTGTCGTAGCCCATGATGTAGGGCCAACGCAGATGCGCTGATGTGGGCACGAGATCGGCAACAAACAGCGCCTGGTTGCCAGCCACCCCGACCCTCACGGCTTGCATCGCGGGGGTGTGGCCGCTCACCGGAACAACTTCCAGACCGGGATAGAGCTGGGTTCTTCCCTTCACGAGGCGCAATCGATCCGAGCCCGCCAGCAGGCTGAAGTCCTCGGCCCGAAACGAGCCCGCGTCTTTCATCGTCGGATTGAAAGCCCACTCCCAGTGGCGCTCCTGCACGTGGTGCAAGGCGGCCGGGAAAGTAAGCTGCAGCTCGTCGGCCGTGTCCCGGTAGGTTGTACCGGCGGCATGGTCGAAATGCAGGTGGGTCAGCACCACGTCGGTGATCTGTTCGGGGTCGACGCCGAGTCGGCCAAGCGCTTTGACGACGCCGCCGTCACGACTCTGCACTGCGAACATGTCACGCCGTTTGGCGTCCCATTTGTCGCCCATCCCCGTGTCGACCAGGACACGCCGCCCCTCACCCTCCAGGTACAGCAATCGGCTCACCAGGGCGATGCGGTTGCGCTCGTCGGGCACCGCGACGCGCTCCCACAGAGGGCGCGGCACGACACCGAACATCGCGCCGCCGTCGAGGGCGAAGCTGGCGTCGACAATGGTGCGGACCCGAAACCCGCCGAAGTGCATCTCGCTGGCCTTTCCTGGTTTGTCGGGCATATCGGCGTCAGACAATGAATCGAACTCCCTAGAACGCGCCGCCGCCACCACCACCGAAGCCGCCGCCGGAAAAACCGCCCGAGAAGCCCGAGCCGCCGCTTGATCCGCCTCCGCTACTCCGTGGCTGCGACGCCATCGCCGTGCCCAGGCGACTGTTCAGGTTGGTCATGTGATTGGTGAACAAGACGACATCGAACGCGCCCGCATGCCGGCCGCGGTACCACTGTGGCGGCTCCCGCAGAAGTCCCGCAAAGGCCGCGGCCCAGTGGCTGGCAACACCGAGCGCCATGGCATGCGGCAGGTACTTCTCGAAGGTGGTCTCAGGCAATGCCAGTTCCTTGAGCCTGTCTCCCTCGGTGCGACCAAGAAACTCCTCGAATCCGCGCAATTCCAGGTAGGCAGCGCGCCCGGTGCGCGTTCGGGCCGGCATATGCCACCCGAACAATCCAAGAACCAGACTCGTCGCCGGTGCCGCGAAGAAGAAGGCCGGTCGACCCGTAACGCCACCCATCACGGCGAGCCCGACCAACGCCACCGTCGCCAGGGTGATCCACAGAGCCCGCACGTGGTCGGGCCGGCCCCGGAACAGCCCCAGTGCGGTCAGGTCCGTGTACAGCGCCTTCTGCACGTCGCTGACGTGGCTATAGAACTTCGCCTCGAGATCTTCCAGCGCGACATCATCGCCCGATGCGAACAGTCCCTCGAAGATCACTTCCTCGTAGCCACGCAGTTCGGCATCGGCATCACGCAGCTTGATCAGACGGGTGCTCGTGGAGTCCGTGAACCAGCCGTCCTTGGTCTCCTCCTCGATGCGCAGATAGCCACGGACGCCGAGGTCGATCACGGTGGCGACGATATCGCGCAAATCCACCTTTTCGTCGATGAGCGTCCCCAGCTCCGCCGGGCGGTACCCTCCGGGGGGCTCGTACTGCACGGTCACGGAACGATCGATCGCAACGTCGCGGCCCCAGCTGCGATGCACGAAGAACATCACGAAGAACACCAGCAAGGGAATTCCCAACGGCCAGTTGTCGGCGAGCAGGTAGGCGACATTGTCGAACGCTGTCGGCCGCTGCACGGCGCCCGACGGCCATCCCACGACGACCGTCATGCCCTGACCTGGCTCAAGAGCGCTGTCGGCCTGGAACACGACCTCACCTGGCTGAGGGTGGCCAATCGTTGCGCCCTCTGCGTCGCTGCCGTACGCGCCAGTGTAGGCGCGCGAATTCACGGGGCCCGCGACGCTCTCGGGAAGTCGGACCCGCGCCGTCGCTCGGCGGATGGGCACGTCCCAGCGCTCGCCGGTAACGTTCCAGTAGAGTTCATCGCGCGATTCCGAGAAACCCTCGTCGCCGCTGTCGAAAAACCGCAACCCGCGCGCCACCCGGTAGCGGATGGTCACCGTTCGCGTGGCGTCCTGCGCGCCGGGCACCCAGACCTTGAATCGGTAGTCGTTACCGCGGCGCCCAGCCTCATGCTCGAGCACGGCGCCGTTTTCTCCGAGAACTGCAAGCGGCGTAATGCGGAGTTCATAGTCCAGTCCCCATGGCGTGCGATACCGCCACGGTATGTCGCGATAGACGCCATTGAAGCTGCCTTCGAAGGCGAACGTCAGACGTTCGGTAACATCCACCTCGCCGTCGGGCTGAACAACGATCTCGGAGTGGAAGGACTCGACCCAGTACCGACGGCCTTGCGCCTCCTGTGCATGGGCGACCGATTCGCCGAGCGCGACGAAGGTGGCCAGCAGGACCGCGCCGACCAGGAAACCACGCCGGCCGTAGTCACCGACAAAGTCAGTCATCGAAACGAGCCTCCGGTGCCCGACGCTCGAGCGGGCTATCCAGTTCGAAGAAGTCGCGGCGGCGAAAGCCGAACATGCCAGCCACAAGCAGGGTAGGGAACGAGGCCACCAGTGTGTTGAGATCGCGAACCACAGCGTTGTAGTAGCGCCGCGCCGCCTGCAAGGCGTCTTCGATCTCGGCTAGCTGTCGCTGCAGACTGCCAAAGCGGTCGCTGGCTCGCAGATCCGGATAATCCTCGGCCAGCGCGAACAGCCCACGCATGGCGGTCGCGAGACCGTTCTCGGCCTGTTGCGCCTCGCCCGCCGGTCCCCCGGAGGAAGTTTGTTGCGCGACAGTCCGACGGGCGACCACTTCCTCCAGCGTACCCCGCTCGTGGGACGCGTAGCCCTTGACCGTCTCGACCAGGGCCGGCACCAGATCATGACGTCGCTTCAGCTGAGCGTCGATGTCGGCCCAGGCGCCATCCGCACGACGGCCCAGGGCCACCAGGCGGTTGTAGCTGTAGGCAAGGAAGAACCCGACTGCCAAGAGAGCTGACCCGACCCAAATCACGTCGTCGCGCCCCTTCTTAAGCTCGTGGTCTGAAGTCCGGGCTAGGCGACCCCGCCTTCCACCAAGGACGCCAGGAACTCGGCGTTGTTCTTGGTCTGATTGAGCCGCTTGAGCAGCAGCTCCATCGCCTCGTCGGCGGGCACGGCCGCAAGCGCTTTGCGCAGCAGCCACATGGCCTTGAGAGACTGGTCGTCGAGGAGCAATTCCTCTTTACGAGTTCCCGACTTGTTCAACTCGATGGCCGGAAAAATGCGCTTGTCCGCAAGCCTGCGCTCGAGAACAACCTCCGAGTTACCGGTTCCCTTGAACTCCTCGAAGATCACCTCGTCCATACGGCTGCCGGTCTCGATCAACGCCGTGGCGATAATCGTCAGCGAGCCGCCTTCCTCGAAGGCGCGCGCCGAGCCGAAGAACTTCTTCGGCTTCGCCAGGGCGTTGGCATCGACACCACCTGACATCACGCGGCCTGACGACGGCATGACAGTGTTGTGAGCGCGGGCCAGGCGAGTCAGCGAGTCGAGCAAGATCACAACGTCATGGCCACTTTCAACGAGACGCCGCGCCTTGTGAAGAACTATCTCGCCCACCGCCACATGGCGAGCAGCAGGTTCGTCAAAGGTCGAGTACACCACCTCGCCGTTGATCGACCGCTTCATGTCCGTCACTTCCTCGGGCCGCTCGTCGATGAGCAGCACGATCAGTTTGACGTCCGGGTGATTCTCCGCCAGACCATGAGCAATGGTCTTCAGCAGGATGGTCTTGCCCGCGCGAGGCGGCGAGACAATCAACGCACGCTGACCGAAACCGAGTGGGCACAGAAGGTCGATGACACGGCCAGCCGGATCATCGCCCTCGCCGCCCTCGACAACGATCTGCCGATCGGGGTGATGCGGTGTCAATTCGTTGAACAGGCCCCGATCGAGAGCTGAACTCGGCGTGCCGCCGTTTACCTCGTCGATCTGAACCAGCGCGAAGTACTTTTCGCCCGGTTTGGGCGGCCGCACGCTTCCCATGATCTCGTCGCCGGTACGCAGATTGAAGCGCCGGATCTGGGTAGGGGAGACGTAGACATCTTCGTCACCAGGCAGGTAGGAGTTGGCCGCCGAGCGCACAAAACCGTAACCGTCGGGTAGCGCCTCCAGCACGCCGTCGCGGTAGACGAGACCGTTCTTTTCGGCCTGACTGGTGAGAATTGTCTGCACGAGCACGTCCGGGGCCAGATCGTCGACACCCTCGATCTCGAGCTCCGTGGCGATGGCCTTCAGGTCCGCCGGCTTGGCATCGAGCAAATCTTCGATCGAATGACAGCCCTCCAGCAGCGCTGCTGTTTCCTCATCGCTCGGCGGCGTGAAGTTGGGCTGGCGACGCTGGTTCTGTCCTCCACGTCGCCTTCCGCGTCCGCCACGAGACCGTCGACGTCCACGCCGGCGCTTGGGTTTTGGCTGCTGCTGCTGTTGCTCTGTCATGTAGTGATCTAGCCCCGAATGGGAGACGAATCGGGAAGCGCATCCGAAACGGATTCGATGCTGCTCAGGCGATCCGGTAAGACTCCCGGAGAGGCGCGGCAATCCCCGCGCTGGAATCCGGGAAAGTGCAGAAGGCCGGCGCCAAAAGGAAGGATTAGGGGGCGCCCAGCCCGTTAGGCACATTCTCTTCGCATCGTGCCCGAGCTGTCAAGACCGTTCGTGAACCTGTCCGGCCGCACCACCGTCGGCACGCGACCAGCAATAGGCCCAGATCGCGCCGGTGCCAACCGCCTACGGGCGTTCGCTGGCGAACTCGGCGATGACGTAGGCCGCCACGGCTGTGATCTCCTCCTCCAGGAGCAACTCGGCAAAGGGCTCCATCTCGGTATCGCGAATGCCGTCGCTGACGATGCCGGCGACCTGCTCGATGGTCGGCTCGGCCACGTACAGCCACCGCCCCGAGGTGAGGTCCCGCGGCGCGGTTTCGAGGAATCGGGCCGCGGGGCCGTCACCCTCGCCCTGCTCTCCGTGGCACGGCTCGCACTGCCCCTGATAGACCTCCTTGCCCAGCGCCATATCCAGCTCCTGTCCGCGGTGCATGCCAGCGGGCGGGGAGACCGCTCCGGCAACGAAGGCGAACGAGGCAGCCGCCGCCACTGCGGCGACAACGAGAGGCAGGCGAGACTTGATCACGGTGTAACTCCCGGAAAGCGGTTTCAGAACCTGGCCATTTGATCTTCGATCTGATTATGCCAGCGTCACCGATCGCGACGCACTGCCGCGCGCACGCGGGCAGCAGCGGCAAGATAGTCACGATCGAAGCGGTCGAGGTCCGACGATGTGGCGGCCCGCGCCTGCCGGTCACTCGGCAGTACCACGGCGAACGGCTCGATGGCGCGATGCTCGGGATTCGTCGTCATCTTCCAGAGGGTGAAACCGCGCAGACGCGGGAACGCCCCGGCCTCGACGGCGTCGCCCAGGGCAAGCATCGCGTCGACCCGCTCGCCGGCGTCCTGCGGTTGGCTGTCCCAATGCACGCACGTCAGGGCGTCCGACCCGCTGGTCTCCAGAACCTCCACACGGTCGTAGGAGTAAGGCCGCACCGTCGCGCCGGCGCTGCGGGTCCAGCCCAACTCGAGCATCACCAGAGGGAGCTCATCCGCTGCCGCCGTCAGTTGCGATCCGATCTGTTGCCATCGTTCGGCCATGAAGGCGCGCCGTTGGGCGCGCGTCGAGCCATAGCGCGACAGCGGGAAGTACGCGTTCACCGAGAGAGCATCGAGAGCGTCCCAGAAGCCCACCTGGCCAAACTGGTCAAAATTGCCGCCGTATGTGAGTGGACCGCCATACGTGACTCTGACCTCGTGAATCAGCTCGCGCCAGTACGATTCATGCAACCCAGCTCTTTGATTCAGACTCTCGACCGACCCGGCCACCACCGACGCCCACTGGTGCTGTCGTTCAGCGGACGCCGCCAGCATCGCGGCCAGGTCGGGATACCTGCCACCGTCGAGCTGGCGGAGATCCTCGCCGGCACCGTCGCGCAGGACCGCCTCGGCGCAGCCAGCGAGGCGGGCGTTGACCGCGGCGACGCGCTCGGGATCCAGATAGTAGGCGTACAGGTCAGGAATCTCCGTGACCTGCCGCGTCGACGTCATCGAGTTGAGCTCGTTGCCAATGGCGAACAAGTCGACCTGTTCGGCTGTCGCCAGCGCGGCGCCCCAACGAACGAACTCGCCGTAGGCGGCAAACCAGTCGGGCACCAGCTCTTGGCGTGGCCAGATCATGCCGTGCCAGAGATGACGGTTCTCCGGCAGGCCGTGCTCCAGGGCCACGCGCATGACGAGGATCACGCGCAACCCGGCTCGCCGAGCCGCACGGATCTCGGACACCACCCAGGGGGCTTCACGGTCCCAGTACATTGTCGCGCCGTCCCACTCCTGCTGCCGGGCGTACAGCGTCACCTGGACCGCGTCGAAACCCTGAGCCACCAGCGCGGCGGCCCAGCGATCGTGATCCGGTTCGTTGACCTGAATGCCCGCGAAGAAAGTGGGCAGCTCGACAGACTGCGGCCGGGCCACGCGGCCGACGGCAGCTGCCGAGGCAGCAGTAGCGGTGGCGGCGGGGACCAGCGCACGCGCGCCAGTGGAACCAGCGGCGGTCGAGACAGCAGTCGCAGGGATGGCCGTGGCAACGGCCCAACAGGCGAACAGGAGGGCGATTCCAGCAAGGCGGCCCAACCTGCCACCATTATTACACTTTCTAGTTTCCATAAGAATCCTTATCACGAATACCTGACAGGATCGCGCATCCGACTGGGGCTCGTGACGCACCCTTCCCTCGCGCTCTACAGTTTGGCGGCGATCCCGGCCAGCCCTCCAGCCGCGAGCTTCACTCTTCGGCCGCGGGGATGCGCAACTGCTCGCCAACGCGGATCAGCGTCCGCCGACCCATGCCGTTGGTGTTCTGAATCGTGGAGATGGTGGTTCCGTAGCGTCGGGCGATGCTCGACAGGTTTTCGCCGCGGCGCACGCGATGGGTCACGTACTGCGGCGGTTTCGGCACCTCTCGAACCTTGAGCACCATTCCTTCGGTCAGCGTGTCGTCCCACAACAGGCCGTTGTCCCGCAGAATCCGCCACGGGCTCGAGTCCAGATCCTCGGCCACCTGCGCGATCGTCTCGCCGACCTGGACCTGATGAACCTCGTGCTCGTCCTCCCACGTCATGGGGATGCGCAGCACCATGCCCGCGGGCAGTGTCTGCAGATGCCACAGCCTGTTTTCGCCACGCAGATCGTCGAGCGTGACATCCAGCGTGAACGCCACATTGAAGTAGTTGTCCCCAAATCGAGTCCGGTATTCGAGATGGTCGCCCTTGTTGTCGAACAAACCCGTTCGGGGCGTCGTCGGATAAGCGATGAACTGCCCGGGCTTGAGTCGCCGGACCGCCAGGTAGGGATTGTGCAGCCGCAGCTGCAGCAGCGGCATGTCGAGGCGAGTGGCGATGGCCCACCAATCCTCGCCATCGGCGACCTCGGTCAGCATCAGCTGTGAGGCATGCTGACGAATCGAGCGCTCGTGAAGGTCCAACATCGTGCGGAAGTAACCAACGCCGAGCACGTACTGGAGCGATTCGAGGCGCATGGCACGCCCTCGCCCGACATTCCCGGGACCACCGTTATATGCCGCCAGCGCGTAGTCCTCGCGCTCGAATTGACGGACCAGCTGCCCGATGTACTTGATGCCTGCTTCGATGTTCGTATCGACCCTCAGGCTGCGAAACGTCGACGGCATGACCTGAAAGTAGCCCTTCGCGCCCGCCCACGACGTGAGGTTGGCGTTGCCGCCCGACTCGTACATGCAGGTTGCCCTGGCGAGCGCGTAGTCGACCCCATAGCGGTCTGCGTGCCGGCGAATCTCGTCCTCGATGAGCATCAGCTTGCGATAGATGCCGAGCATCGCCGGCGAGAAATCGTCCACCGGCAGCAAATCTTCGAACGCCTCCTGGGGTGGCGCTTCCGGCACCTGCGCCAAGGCCGTGGCGGCAGTGGCTCCCGATATCAGTAGCGCCAAAGCACCGGCGGCGATCCGCTGGTCAACGGCGCTGCGCCCGAACTCGCCCGGCTCGCACGCCGACTTCCGTGATGTCGTCACGTTCATTCCTCTCCGCAATACCGGAAACTACCGTGTATCGCTGATCTCTGACTCCCCCACCAGGAAGCCCCATTGAATCAGTCGCGAGCCCTCGGTTTCAATCCCTGATGGCCATCCCACCGTAAGCCCGGGTGCCGGTTTGGCGGCCACTCGCAGAACCCGTATACTAACGCCGCATCACCCCGCCTGGCGGCCTGGCCCATCTCGCTGGCTGTCCCGAAGGCCCCTGAAACCCCACCCAGCCCTTGAGACAGCCTTGAGCCTGAAACTCCGGCTGACAGTGCGACCCGAGCGCCGCCTGCGTCTGCACTATGTCCCCGAGCAGGGCGTACTGCCAATTCGACGACCCAGGACGGTTCTCGCCGTCCTGTTGGTTGTTTGGGTCGCGTTGCTGCTGCTGCCGAGTCGGCCGATCTCCTTTCCGTTCCAGGCTGTGAGCTTCCAGACCGTCTCGGGTCCGATTTCTCCGATCCCTGAGCTGCCACAGCCGTGGCCGCAATCCGTCGCCGTTGACGCTGCCCGCGCGGTCAGCGCTCGCTTCACCAGCGGCAGCACGCTCGACGCCACGCTGCGTGGCGCCGGGGTCAGTGGCTCCAACTTGACCAGCATGCTCACGGTCCTCAGCGACGCGGTCGACGTGCGACGCATCCGACCCGGACAGGAGTACCAGCTGTACTTCGACGCCACCGACGAGCTGATCGGATTCCGCTACCAGATCAGTCGGCAAACGGCATGGTTCGTAGCCCGCGACGACGGCAACTGGGCCGCGTTGCAGGTGGCGATTCCCATCCAATCCAGAATCGCGTTCGTGTCCGCGGAAATCGTCGACAGCCTCCACCGTGCCCTTGCCGCGCACGCGCCGACGAATGGCTCGGTCAACGATCTGGTCATCAAGGTGGGCGACATCTACGGATGGGACGTCGATTTCCAATACGATTTACGGTACGGCGACCGCCTCGACCTGGTGGTTGAGGAGCGCTTCGTCGAGGACAAGTTCATCGGCTATGGAGAGATCCTCAGCGCCGAGTTCCGCGTCAACGGCCTCGTGCTGCCGGTGGTCCGTTTCCGCGACCCCGACGGCATAGGTTCGTACTTCACGCCGGATGGCGCTTCGCTGCGTCGTGCTTTCCTGCGTTCGCCGGTCAAGCACTCGCGCATTTCGTCGCGTTTCTCGATGCGCCGCGTGCATCCTGTTACCGGCATAGCGCGCGCACACCGGGGCGTCGACTACGTTGCCGATCCCGGCACGCCCGTACAGGCGACCGCCGACGGCGTGGTCGCGGAGGCTCGATACGGCGCAGAACCCGGGCGCTTCGTGCGATTGCGCCACGGGGGCTCGTACACGTCCGTGTACATGCACCTATCCCGGATCGAGAACGGCATCGCTCCCGGCACCGAGGTCAAGCAGGGTGCGATCCTCGGATACGTAGGGAAGACCGGCAACGCGACCGGGTACCACCTGCACTATGGCCTGGAGCAGGGCGGCCGCTACGTCGACCCGCTACGACTGCAGTTTCCCGCTGCCGCCCCTGTGCCCACCAACCACTGGGGCCGTTTCGTCGCCCAGCGCGACGAGGTGATCGAGGCGCTGCGTACCGGACAGGCCAACAGCGCGGCCGCGGTCGCCGGAGCCGGCGGCCTCTAGCCGCACGCCAAACCTCACGGCAGGCAGCCAAACAGGCGGCCGCAGGCTGCTAAGATCCGGCGTTATGAGGGCATTGGCGCTCACGTTGGAGAACATCGCCGGACACAGTTCGACGGAGAACAAGGTCCAGGCTGCCGCTGCGTACCTGGCCAGCCAAGACTCCGCAAAGATTGCGATCGCGGCGCGCTTCCTGGCGGGGACTCCCCTCCCCCCTGGTACCGCTGCGACCAAGGTCGGGCGCTCCACGCTCGTTGACATCATCGCCGCGTTTGGTGGCGCCGAGCGCAATGCGTTGCTCCGGCGCGCCACCGCACGCGGCGATCTGGGTACGGCAGTGGCCGAGCTGCTCGAACCCCTGCCCCGCGTCAGCGACGGTTCGCGGCTCCCCATTCTCGAAGTCGCCGAGACCCTCGCGCGCCTGGGCCACGTTGGACGTGACCGACGGACCCAACTGCTGCAGGAGATGTTCCGCCAGGCAACGCCAATCGAGGCAAAGTACCTGACCAAACTCCTGCTCGGCAGTTTGCGCACAGGCATGCAGGCCTCGCGCGTCGAGGAGGCGCTGGCACTCGCCCTCGACGCCCCGGTAGCGACCATCCGGCGTGCGCACATGCTGCTGGGCGACATCGGGGCAGCGGCTGAGCGCACGGCCCTGAACGACCTCGACGCAATCACCCTGCGCGCGCACCGGCCCGTGCGGATGATGCTTGCTCACCCCGCCGAATCGGCCGCACAGGTTTGTGAGCTGCTTCCCGGGGGCGCGATCGCCGAGGACAAGTACGATGGCATCCGCGCGCAGTGGCACCGCGACGACGACACCGTGCGCGTGTACTCGCGCGCGCTGGAGGATTTCACGCACTTCTTTCCGGAGATACGCAACGTTCCGTGCGATCTACACGGCGAGTGGATCCTCGACGGCGAGGTCGTTGCCTGGGTGAACGGCCAGGCGATGTCGTTCGCGACCCTCCAGCGACGTCTCGGGAGGAAGCAGGTGCCGCTCACCTTGCTACTCGACGCGCCCGTGATCTTCATGGCGTTCGACGTTCTGCGCGCCAACAGCGAAGACCTGATCGATGTGCCTTTGCAGCGGCGCAAGCAGGCCCTGAAGGCACTGCCCACGGACGGCCCGGTACGGCGAGCCCCGTGGAGCGAATTGGATGACGAGGTTGCCATCGGTGAGTTCTTCGACTCCGCCTTGATCGCGGGCAACGAGGGGGCCGTCTTCAAGGACCCGCTGAGCGAGTACCACCCGGGCAGTCGGGGAAGATCGTGGGTAAAATTGAAGCGGCCCATGGGCACCGTCGACGTGGTGGTCACGGGAGCCGAGTTGGGGCGCGGCAAACGAGCCGGCATGCTCTCTGATCTGATCTTCGCCGTACTCGACTGCGACGAACTCGTTGACGCCGGGCGCGCGTACAGCGGCCTTACCGACGCGGAAATCGCGGAACTGACAGCACACTTCAAGGAAAACACGGTGCGCACGACGGGGTCGGTGCGACGCGTGCATCCGGACGTCGTTCTCGAGATCGCCTTCGACGATGTGCGCCCCAGCGACCGGCACCCGGCCGGATTCGCGCTGCGCTTTCCCCGCATCGTCCGATGGCGCCGCGATCTGCAGGTCAACGAAATCAGCTCGACGGCCGATCTTGCAGAACTGCACGCGCTGGCGCGGTCCCCGACTGTGGGGGCTGGCTGATGTTCCCTCCGCGCTCACAGCTGATCGCCGTCATCGGCAGCGGCAACGCCACTCCCGAGCAAGGTCTCCACGCCAGGGAGGTCGGGCGATCGATCGCCGAGGCCGGATTCACGGTGATCTGTGGCGGCCTGACAGGTGTCATGTCAGCTGCCTGCCAGGGAGCGCAAGAGGACGCGAGCAGCGGCCCCGCCCCGCGAACAGTCGCCATCCTGCCCGGCAACGACCCCGACGCCGCCAACCCGTGGAGCGATGTGTCGATCGCCACCGGCATGGGTCACGCCCGCAACCTGGTCATCGTGCTATCCGCGCGCGCCGTCGTGGCCGTGGGAGGGGAAAGCGGAACGCTCAGTGAGATTGCCCACGCCTGGCAAGAAGGCCGACCGATCGCCGCCTACCTGCCTGCTGGAGGGTGGAGTTCACGGGTGGCCGGCGAATGCCTGGACGGCAAGCGCAGCGACCGCATCGAACCGATCGCCACGCTCGACGAGTTGCGCGTGTGGCTGACGAGAATCGCCGGCCCCACACCGCCGCCTGGCAGCGCGAAGTAGGCGCGCCCGAAGCGCGGACGACCTCTTACGACTCGAGTTCCGCCAAGAGCGCGGGGACGACCTTGAACAGATCATCGGCGATGCCGTAGTGGGCATATTCGAAGATCGGTGCCTGCGGGTCTTTGTTGATCGCGACGATGACGTCGCTCTCTCGCATCCCGACGACGTGCTGCACGGCACCCGAGATTCCCAACGCAAAGTAGAGCTTCGGGCGTACGGTGATGCCCGACGACCCTATCTGCCGATCATGGGCGACCCAGCCCTGGTCGACGACCGGCCTGCTAGCGCCCATCACACCGCCCAGAGCAGCCGCCAGGTCTTGCACGACCCCGAACTTCTCGGCGTCACCCAGTCCGCGGCCGCCGGCAACGACGACATCCGCCTCGGTGATGTTCTCTTCGCCCATCTCGGCGCGTTCCATGGCCACGAAGCGTGTGCGCGCTGCCTCGGCATCAATAGACGGCTCTACCGTCTCGACGGTCCCCGGCTCGCCCGCTGCGACGGCGCTGAACGCCGCGCGCTGACATGTTGCCACCGCAATCGAGGTTGTCACGCGCTCACGCGCAACCAATTTGCGACGCAGCACCGAACGCTTCCCCACGAGACCCTCGTCCCACTCGAGAGCAATACAGTCGGTCATCAGGCCTGCCTCTAACCGGGCTGCCAGAACCGGACCGAGGTCGCGACCGAGCGGCGCGTGGGGCAAGAGAATGGCCGCTGGCGCGTGCTCCTTGGCCAGCGCGACCACAGCCTGGGCCCAGATGCCTGCCGTGTACGGCTCGAGCGATGGGTCTTCAACCAACAGGACGCGATCAGCGAACGGGGCCACCTGTTGCGCAACGGTGCCGCCCGGGGCGGAGCACACCACCGCCACGGTTTCATCTCCAACGGCGCGAGCGGCAGCGGCGAGCTCAGCCGCGCCGCGATGCAGTTGCCCATCCTGGTGTTCGGCTACAAACCAAATCGAACGGCTCATAGTGCTCTCTCCTCTTCCCTCAGAATCCGCACGAGTTCGGCCGCCGTTTCCTCGGCGCTACCTTCGAGCATGCGCGCGAGTTCACGCGGCGGCGGCAACTCCAAACCCAGCGCGGCCACGCGAGGAAGTGGCAGCTCCGCAAAACCGAGGTCTGCCGGTGTCTTCTCCACCAGCTCCTTGCGCTTGGCAGCCATGATGCCCTTGAGACTCGGATAACGGGGCTCGTTGATGCCGCTCTGAATTGTCAACACAGCCGGCAGCTGAATTTCGACCGTCGAGTGTTCGCCCGCTTCGAGTTCGCGCCGAACTTCCATGGAGCCCTCCGACGGCGCGGACGTGCCGACGACCAGCGTCGTGGCGGCATATCCCAGCTCCTCCGCAAGCAGCACGCCGACCTGCGCACCGCCGAGATCATCCGACTCCACGCCGGCGAGAACGAGGTCATAAGCCCCTTCACGCAGGGCTGCGGCAAGCAGCGCAGCCACGCCACTGGGATCCAAGGCGTAGGGGTCGCAGTCGATGTGGATGGCGTCGGCGGCACCCATGGCCAGCCCCTTACGCAATCCCTGCACCGCACCTTCGGTGCCCAGGGTAATGACGGTGACCTCACCGTCATTGCTGTCGACGAGGCGGATCGCCTCCTCTACCGCATACAGGTCGTATTCGTTGACCTCGTAACGCAATTGCTCACGGCGCAGATTGCCGTCCCCGTCCAATTCGATTCGCGACTGGGGCTCGACAACGGCCTTCATGCAGACCGCAATACGCACTTCCTTCATCTCCTGGAAATTCGGCGAGAAGAACCGCAGCTACGGGGTACCAGCCCGCGCGCCAACCTCGTAACCAGAAGTCTAGCCCGGTCGCCGCCGACCCGCTCACGCCAGCGTCACTGCCGTGGCTGCCCCACAGGAGGTCAGCCTTTGTGAATGCGTTCGAGTCGAGCTGCACGCCGTTCGCGCGACCGTTCGATGCTGGCCTGCTCCTCGTCGGTTGCCGGCAGCAGCCCCGGCACCGGCGCCGGCCGACCTGCATCGTCCAGGGCAACGAAGGTTACGTACGCGGTGGTCGTATGACGACGGTCTCCCGTGATCGGATTCTCTCCGCGCACGTTCACCCGCACTTCGATAGAAGTGGCCCCTACTCCCGTTACCTGGGCGTCGAGCAAGATCACATGCCCCATCGGCACCGGCGCCAGAAACGCCACATCGTCGAACGAGGCCGTAACCACCGGCCGGCGGGCATGGCGCAGCGCGGCCACCGCCGCACAGACGTCGATCAGGTGCAGTACCCGGCCGCCACTCACCGACCCGTGCGGGTTCGCATCGTTGGGCATGACGATCTCGGTCATGTTCGCGCGCGCGTTGGCCATCGGTCGGGCGTCGCGTGCGCCGCGCTCGTCGCCCGGCAACCCGTCGGTCTGGTTCATAGTTCGATCTCCATGAGGTCGCTGGCGACCTCCGTGTTGGCAAAAACGTCCACCGCTTCCGCCAGCAAGGGTCGTGCATCGTGGTAGCGAGCCGAGATGTGAGTGAGCAGCAGGCGCTCAGCGCCCGCGTCATTGGCCATCTGCGCGGCCTGCGCGGCGGTGCAATGGCCCCGAGCGCGAGCCTCGCGCTCCAATTCCGTGCCGAATGTCCCGTCACAAATGAACAGACTGCTATCGCGCGCCAGCTGTACCGCCGCAGCGCACGGTCGAGTATCCGCCGTGTAGACGATGCTACGCCCGGGCCGGCGCGGGCCAAGTACCTGCTCTGGCTCCACAACAGCCCCTGATGCGGCCGTGACCGACTCCCCGCGCTGGAGTCGGCCATAGTCCGGTCCCGGCGTCACACCGAGCTGTTCTGCCGCCGCGGTGTCGAAACGCCCCGGGCGCTCGTCCTCGCGCAAACTGAATCCGAGCGTACGAACCCCGTGATCGAGCAGCGCACACGTCAAGGAATGCGTCCGGCCACGGATGACCTCGCCTCCGTCGCTCTCGCGAATATCGAGTGGGTACCCGAGGCCTACACCCTGATAGCGGCAGATCGCGTTCCAGTAGTCGCGAATCCCGGCGGGTCCACACAGAAGTAACGGGTCCTTGCGGTCGGCGAGTGACAGCGTCTGCAGTAGCCCGACGAGCCCGTTGATGTGATCACCGTGCAGATGCGAGACACAGATCGCCCGCAGCCGCCCGAAACGCAGGCCGGCGCGGCGCCACTGCAATTGTGTCCCCTCGCCACAGTCGAGCAGATAGACGTCGCCCTCGTATTGCACGGCAACGGCTGCTGACTGGCGCTGAAGAGTTGGCAGCGAAGCCCCACTGCCAAGGATTACGGCCCGAAACATGTTCTGAAAACCTAACCTGCTGGATTTGCAGGGGTTGCGTCTTCCGAGTCTTTTTCAGATACCCGCGGAATACCAATTTGCCTCGCACGGAGCGCCAGACCGGACCGAAGCTGTGCTCGGTCCGGGTGCAGATACCGCTCTGTGATCTTGATCGAGGAGTGTCCCATAACATCGCGAACCTCGGTGAGCGGCATCTCGGTTTCGTTGCACAGGAACGTAGCGAAGTCGTGCCGGAAACAGTGCGGGGTGATCTCCTCCGACAGCTTGAGCTTGCCCCGGTCGGCCTTCCACAGCTCCCAGATCCGGTGCCGACCCCACGGCAGCACGAGGTTGCCGCCAGGCGCGATTGCCAAGAGCCCCTCGGCGAGCTCGGGCACGCCTTCAAGCATGGGCACGGTGCGCTCCTTCCCTCCCTTTCCGTGGACCCGAACGAACGGCGTTGGCGAACCGTCGAAGACGGCATCGCGGGGCTCCATTCGGACCACCTCGACTGTTCGCAGGCCCGTCGACAACATGAACAACCACAGCGGGCGGGCCCGCGAGTCGCAGTCGGCAATGATCTGGTCGCGCTCGTCGTCCGTGAGCGCCCGGCGACGCTGGTCGGGTGCCCTCGGGACCAGGCCGGCGACGGGGTTGAACTCGAGGTAGTCGCCGGACGCCCATTCGAACGCCGCGTGCAGGATGGCCATGTATCGAACGACCGACCCTGGGGCGATCTCCGTGAACAGGTACGCTCGGTACCTCTTGAGCAAGGCTGGTGACACGTCCGCGGTTGACTTAACGCCGTAGTCATCCAGGTAGCGCTCGAAGCGCCGGAGAGAATTGCGATAACTGCGGTACGTGTCATCGGCCTTCTCCGCCTTCACCGTCTCCAGGAAGGCGCTGAAGAGTTGCCGGACCACCACCGCTTCCCGGGCCGAGCGGCGCCCGGTTGCGTGCTGCACGATCAGGTCGGCGCAGTACTCGCTCGCCTCGTTTTCCTGTCCGAGAGCGAACCGTCGGCGCTGCGGCTGTCGCAGTCGACGCATGATCGTCTTCCACCGCCTGCAATTGACCTCGATGCAGGGCTGGCCTTTGTAGGTGCCCGGCGTGGGTGTCGGGCGAAACGGCGGGATCTTCCCCATAGGTGAACCACTCCTCCAGAACTCGGGGGTGTATGCGCCAGTGCCTTCCGACTTTCCGGGCCCCCGGGAGCCTACCATCCCGGCACATCTGTGAAACGGTGGACTCTGGAATCTGGAGGTAGTCGGCCGCCTCCGGAACGCTCCACAGTCTTGGCGCCGGGTGTCCCATCTACCCCGCTGCCTCCCCGCGCGCCGGCTCGAACCAGTGGTAGCCCTGGAAGCTCTTCATCGGCAGCGGCTCGATGGTGTGGTGCTCGGAGTCCAGCATGACGATGGCCCCCTCGTATTCGCCCTCGAACCCCAGCACCTTGCGCCACGCCCGGACGGCTCCGTCCCACACGAAGTACACGCGGTCGACCGGTCGCGCCGGGACTTGCGGCAAGCGCCAATAGATCGGGCCTGGGTGCTTGAACTTCTCGTTCAGCACGTAGCCCTGCGTGAGCTTTGGCACCGTCACTACGATCGACTCAGGCATCGGCCACCTCCCCGCTCTCGCTCCCCTCGTCGTGGCGGGACAGGGCGCGGTCAAGTCGGCAATCCGGGCAGCAGGACTCGTCAGGCAAATAGTCGCCGCACGGCCAACAGCGCCCCGGGCCGCCACTCCCGCAACGCGGCAAACACCCTTCGCGGGCCTCTCGCGCTGCGTCAACAACGGCTTGCAGCGCATCCCGCTCGGCCTCCACGGTGCGGAGCTTGTCCTTGATGCGTCCAGGCAGGCCGTGTCGATACGTGTTGCCCTCGCCCATCAACTCCATCAGCGGCATGATCACCCGCTCCCAAACACCGGCGTGGGCCTCGGACTCGTTCAGGGTCTCGGTGAGTTGGTTTGACGCCAGTGTTCGTAGGCGCTTCGCCGCCCCTTTCCACCCCGCGACCTGCCCCCGCAGCGCGGCTATCGTGGCGAGGGCGTCGTCGAACGCCTCCAGTGCTCCAACCGCATAGAGCCCGGCAGGCTGCGGCCGGTACGGGTGGTCCAGGATGCTCTGCAGGTCCTCCCGGAACTTCTCCAAGCTTGCCTGTGCCGGCACCTCGCCCTGCCTGTCGGCGCCGACGGGGTCATCCCGGTGCTCGTCTCGCCACTCCCTAAGCTCGTCCAGCGTCATGCCGTACTTCTGCACGAGGTGCGTGGCGAAGTAGCCGTCTTGATAATAGCGTCTCCCGGCCATCACTCACCTCCAGTCAGGGCGCTCAGCGCCCGGTTTAGCTCGCGCTCGGCTTGGTCTAGAACTTCCCGCCGCGCCCTGTGATCGGCCTGTGACCCGCCCCCTGTCCAGTACGCAGCCAGTGCCGAGTTGTGCTTCAG
>JAJCXS010000129.1 GCA_029263335.1 Acidobacteriota bacterium
GGGCTTTCGGGCAGAGACGGCGGTGATAAGGTAGCCGGCAGATCACCGTTGCGGCCGCTCCGGTCGCCGGCTGCCACTGATAACCGAGGGTGTACCTTTTGGCGCGAAAGACACCACGCCTACCGTGGATCTTCGTTGACGGAACGACCCAGCAGACGTTTCGGATCCGTCTCGACCTTCCCTCCTGGGATCCACCCGACGAAGGTGACGACCAGGACGAGGCGTTGTGCGCCTATCATGTGACGGCCGACGATGGCGACGTATTCGCACTGCAGTTGCAGATCTCGGGCGGCGTGCTCGACGACAACGAGGTGCGCGACCTGGGCGCCCTGCTGACGCTCGTGCAGAGCAAGGGCGTAGAGATCATCGAGGGCGCCATCCACAACGGCATCCGCGGCGACCGGCAGCTGGTGTGGGAGCCTGACGGCGTGTCCGTCGTCCGCTAGCGCCGACCTCGCAGACCAGAGCCCGGCTCGCCCCGCCATCTCGCCAAGCGCCGCCCGTAGCTTGCGGATACCCGAAGGCTCAGTCGCAGAGAAGGTCCGCCAGCGCCCTGAGACTCTCCACCCGCTGATCGGGAACCGCGGCGCTGGCCGGCGTGGCGCCGCCTTTCTTGCCTCCTCGGCGATCGACCCACACGGTGGCGAGCCCCATGGCCGAGGCGGGCGCGACGTCGTGGAAAAGGCTCTGCGCGGCGTGGAGCAGCCCCGTCGGCGCTACGTCGACCCGCTCCAGCAATGCCTCGAAGTTCGCCCGAGCCGGTTTGTAGCTCCCCACCTGCTGTGCGGTGACCACGGTGGCAAAATTCACACCGAGATGCCGCGCCGTGCCGGCGAGCAGATCGTCGTCGACGTTCGAGAGAATGCCCAGCAGGTAGCGGCCCGCCAACCGTTCGAGTGCCGCCACCGTGTCGTCGAATACCGGCCAGTCGGGCAACGACTCGGCCAGGTACGCGCTTTCCCGCGGCGACAACACCACGTTGTGTTCAGCGGCAATGGCATCCGCCACCTCGGCCAGAACCTCGCGATAGGCGCGGTACGGGCCAGCCTCCGTTCGCTCTTCGTGATGAGCGAACCGCGCCAGCAGTTGGTCCCGCGTCGCTTCGACTCCGCGAGGCTTGAGAATCGTCTCCAGCGCGGCGCCGATCCCACTCTCCCAATCCACCAGCGTGCCGTAACAGTCGAACGTCACTAGGGCGACGTCACGGAACTCTGTCGTGCCTTCCGGGTGAACCACGCAACTCTCCTACCAAGACGGGACGGGTAATCGCACCTACCCGAATGGTATATTCGGCTCGCTGCCTCGTCCCGCAACCCAACGCAACCGACATGGAAACCGTGCGCCGCCTAATCAACAACAACGCTGTGCGAACCGCCGTTGCCGCCACGCTGCTGACGCTCCCCACCGTGGCTGCCGCGAGTGCGCAAGAGGCCGCGTCGGCGAACGAACTGGTCGTCTACCTGATCGATCATCAGTACGTTTCGAGCACGGAAATGGCAACGATCCAGAACGAGATCGACGATATCTTCCGTGAAGAGGCGGCGGTCGAGATCCGCTGGGTGCTCGAAGACTCGCCGCGTCGCCGGCTCCATGCCAACGAGTTGCGCTTTCTGATTCTCGCCTCCGACGGCACGCGCTGGTTCCATGGCCCCTCGAATGTCATCGGACTGGCGCCTCATGACGACACCGGCGTCGGCCGCAATTGTTTCGTCTTCTACCGCCAGGCTCTGTGGTTCCGGCAGCAAGCGGTATTGCGCTGCCGCGAGGCCACCCGCGCGCGCACGCAAGCCAGTGCCGCGGGTGTCGCGCCCGACCCGAGCATCGACAATCTGGCGCCGGCGCAGTGTGGCGAGCGACTGCCGTCGCTGACCCCGCTGGTTGTGGCCCGCGCCGCGGCCCACGAGATCGTGCATATTCTGCTGAACAAACTCGATCATTCCGAGGCCGGGCTGATGCGGGAGTCCTTCGATATCACCGAATGGCTGGTCGGCGACGAGGCCCCATTCCGGCTGCAGCCGCAAGAGGTGACCGCGCTCCAGGAGCTGTTGCGCCAGGCGGCGCCGACGGCCAGCAGCCCTTCCACGCACTGAACGTCGGCGCGCTGCCCGACTGCTATCCTTTCTACATGAAGGTGATCGTGCGAGCTCGGGCGGCCCATCGCGGCCGCGGGCCAATGGCCCTGGTGATGGCGGCCCTTGTGACCTTGCTCGTCGGAGCATTCGCAGCTCATGCGTCGCAGGCGCCCAGCGTGAAGATCCTTGAACCGGCCTCCGACTCGACCGTCGTCGGCCCCAACCTGCGCGTCAGGGTCGAGGCTGAAGGCGTCGAACTCGGCAGCCGTGGCCGCAACGGTGCCCACGTTCTGCTGCGCCTCGACGACATGCCGGCGATGAAGAGCTACGCCGAACGGTTCACGTTTCGCGGTGTCGCCGACGGCACGCATCGCCTGCAGGTGGAACTGCGACGACCAGACGGTGGAGGCTTCGAGCCGGCCGTCACCGCGGACGTCGAGTTCACCGTCACGGCCCCGGGTGCGAACGGCCGCAGATGAGCGTCAAGCCCCCCGACGCTCCCACGCGTGACCTGCGACGCCGCGACTATGCCGCCGCACACGAGAGCGCCGTTGTCACGGGCGCGCAGGCCGGCGACGACCTGCTGCCCAATCGCGCCTATCCCTCCAATCTCCTCTGGCGCATGACCAAGGCGCTTGATCCGGACAAGGCGCCCGGCCGCATTCTCGATCTGGGGCCGACCAACAACGCCAACATCCAGTTCTGGGCCGAGAGTGGCTTCGACGTCACCTGCCATGACCTTTTCACGCACGAGTCGCGTCGCGTGGCCGAGGGCGATATCTCGCCACTCACCTTGGCCAGCGATACCGTTCGCAAGTTGCGATTGCCGTTCGAGGGTGAGGCGTTCTCGGCGATCTGTGCCTGGAACGTGCTCGCCCGCTTGCCCTTTGTTCTGGCGCAACAGTACGCCCGCGAGTGCCATCGGTTGCTGGCGCCGTCGGGACTCCTTCACGCGATCTTTCTCGACGCCGACGGCCGGCCGGACACCCGGCGCCAATACCGCGTGCAGGACCGCCAGACGCTGCAGGTCAGTTCTCTGGCCGTTCCTCGGCCGCTCCCGACAAGCTGGATCGACGCCGAGATCAGGATGCTGCTATCGCGATTCGGGGCCTGCGAAATCCAGGGCACGCCAGCGCACACGCGCGAAGCGCTGGCGCAGCGGGAGCCTGTGGCGGGCCCTTCCTGAGCAATCCCACGACTCGGGCTAGCTCCCAGCCAGGAACCTGGTTACCCGCCCACTAGAGCGCGCATGACAAACAGAGCGTTTGCCGGGCGCTCGGCGATGCGACGCATGAAGTACGGGCACCACTCGGCCCCAAAGGGCACGTAGATCTTTACGTTGTAGCCGGCCGCGGCGATTTCCCGCTGATAGTCGCGGCGTACCCCGTACAGCATCTGAAACTCGAAGCGGTCGCGCGCGATGCCGCTGCGCTCAACGTAGCTGGTGATGTGATCGACGATGCGGTCGTCGTGCGTGGCAAACGCCGGGTAGTTGCCTTCCTGCAACAGCAACTCGGCCAGCTTGATGTAGTTGCCGTCCACCTCGCTCTTGGCCTGATAGGCCACGGCGGCGGGCTCCTTGTAGGCACCCTTGCACAATCGCAGCTGCGCTCCGATGGCATTGAGTTCGCGAACATCGGCCGCGGTCCGGTGCAGGTACGACTGCACCACCACGCCAACGTTGTCGTAGTCCGCCCGCAGGCTCGTGAAAACATCCAGAGTGGCCGCGGTGGTCGGACTGTCCTCCATATCAACGCGAACGAAATTGCCCAGCTGCTGGGCGTGCGCAACGATCTTGCCGATGTTCTCGCGCGCGAGTTCGGTGCTGATCGCCAGCCCCACCTGCGTCGGCTTGAGCGACACAGACGCGGCGTTGTCACGCGCGCTCAGCTCGTCGAGGATGGCGCAATAGGTCGCGGTCACGACACGGGTGGCGTCGACGTCGTCCACGCTCTCCCCCAGATAGTCGAGCGTCACCGCCATGTTGTCGTCGCGCAGCTCCTGCAGAGCAGGCCATACATCGTCGATGGCCTCACCCGCGATGAACCTCTGCGCAAACCCCCAGCGCATGCCGTGGCGACTCACCCAGGCGGTAAAACCGGGCTTGTCGGCAAGCGAGTACACCGCACGCTTGAGCATTCGTTCCTCCTAAAAACTGGAAGATCGAACTCTAGCAGGCTACGGGCCTAGGGTCGTTCGATGTCGATCTGGTCGCGGTATACGGTGCGATAACCCAGCAGCTGATCCAGCAAGAGCAGCTCCAGGTCGTACGAACCCGGCAGCGCCGTGAACGTCACCGTGCGCGAGATCACCTCTTCGCGACGCGACTCCATCTCCGCTTCCGGCACCACGACGCGCACACGCTCGGATGCCGCGCCGCCGACATCGTCGCCGTTGACCAACTGCACATCGACCACCATGTCGGTGACGAACTCATCGTCGACCAGGTGGAAGATCAGCGCTCCGATTCTCCAGGTGAGGTCAACCGTGACCTCCACCTGACCGCCGGGTGCGGCGGTCGTCGAGACCGACCAGCCGAACGGGATCTGTGCGTCGGGCAGCTGTACGGAGGTCTCGACGCGATCGACAATCCCCGCATAGTCCACCTCGTTCACCAGCGAGGCGTCGATCGATTCGTTCACCGCTCGCTGATAGTCCGCCGGGATCAGGGGGCCTACGATCGACTGTCGTTCAGCCTGGCGAGCCGCCTCGAGAACACCCGTATCGCCGATCGGGTAAGGCGGCATCAGCTTCCAGCGGCCGGCACGATAGACGAACAGCATGTCCTCGTTCGGCTCCATGCCCGGCAGCCGTTCGTCGTAGGACCACAGGATCGGCGGCCGGTCCGAGAAGCCCGCGGGGAAGCCCATTTCGCGACGTGTGCGCGCAGGCTTGCCGAACAACAAGACCACACGACCGAAGACCGTCTTCCATCCGGCGTCGCGCGACGTTGAGAACTCCTCCTCCGCGTACGCCAGGCGCCCCTCGAAATCGTCGAGAAACTCGTTGCGAGGCCCTCGGTACTGCGTATCGCGGCGTTCCCAGAAGAGGCGGATGAACTGCAACTGCTCGCGCGTGCTCTGCAGCTCGCCGTACAGCTCCTTCTCTTCGGTTGTCGCCACCAGGGACACTGGCCCGTCCATCCAGCGCGCCGTCCAGTCGGCAATCGACTCCCCTTCCGTGGGTCCCGCCAGCCCCTTCGCGGGCGCTGTCTCGGACTGCGCCAGGGCGGCGCCGGCGGGCAACATCAGCAGGATCGTCAATCCAGTTACAGCAAGCTGGCTAGTCAGGCTCCGCAACATCCGCATTGATCGCCTCCCTCTGCTCATCTTCCGCCAAGACCCTGACAACGACCGCGGTTGCGTCGTCATCCAGCGGCGCGTCGTCTGTATGTGCGCGCACCGCAGCGAAAACCGCCTCAATCACAGTCTCGGCCGGTCGACCGAGCTGTGCAAGGATTACTTCCCCGAGACGTGCCGTGCCGAACATCTCGTCGGCCGCATTGGTCGCCTCGACGACACCGTCTGAGTAAAGAACTAGCACGTCGCCGGGGTCCAATGCACGTTCAACGAACGGCCCGGGCGCCTTGGGTAACAGCCCGAGCGGCAATCCGGTGGATTCCAGCTCTTCGATCGCGCTGCTCGCGGCGCGGTAGTGCAGCGGATAGTGGTGGCCGGCATTGGAGTACACCAACTTCCGTGCCGCGAGGTCGATCTCGGCGAATACGAGCGTCATGAACTGGTTGTCCGCCGACATGTGCAACAGTGTCTTGGTAAGCCGCTCCATGAGAATCGCGGGCGGATTCTCAGACTGCGACTGCGTGTGAATGGCGCTCTTGGCCACCGCCATGAGCAGCCCCGCGGGCATGCCGTGGCCGGCCACGTCGCCAACCACGATCGCCGGATTGCCATTCCTCAACGTCAGGTAGTCGTAGTAGTCGCCACCGACCTCAGAGGCCGGATCGGAGAAACCAGCCACGTCCAGGCCCGGCACGGCCGGCGGGCCGGTTGGCAGAAGTTTGAGCTGCAGTTCGCGGGCGATCTCGAGTTCGCGCTTGCGGCGCTCCGACTCGACCGTCTCGCGCAGCAGGCGTGCGTGATCGAGCGCCAGCGCCACCTGATTCGCGAAACCGCGCAGGCTGCGCACCTCGGAGGCGTCAAAAGCATGGGTCTCGAAGCGACCCGCAATCAACACCGCGCGGAGAACCTCGTCCTGCGTGACCACGGGGACCACCACCGAACTCCCGGCCGACGGTTCCCAGACCTTTTCAAGTCGCTTTGGCGATGCGTTGCGGTGGTCCTCGATTACAACCGGCCGACGGTCCGCAAAGCGCTCGCACAGACCCTGCCACGGCGTACGGGCTCCGTAGCGGTAGATGTGTTCGGCGTCGCTCTGCGCTCGGAGCAGCACGCACTGCATCCCCGAACCACGCTCCTGCGGCTGCACCATCAGCGCGATATCCGGCTCCGCCACTCGCAGCATCGCCTCGAGAACGGCCGACTGCAGTTGTTCTTCGTCAAACGCGGCCCCCGCCGCCAGGCCGAAGTCGTACACGGCGTCCAGTTCGCGCAGCTTGCGCTCGTAGGCACTCGCGCCGGGCAGCGACAGAATCGCCCGCAGCAACAGCACGAGGGCAAACACGAACACCAGCACACCGCCGCCGCTCGCGAACGTCTCCAGCAGGTGCTGATGTGACAGCGGCACAAACTGGTCGATGAACACGGCCGCCAGCATCGGCGCCAGGGACAGCGCCAAGGCGGCCAGGCTGGCCACTCGCTGCCGAACTTCGAGTCGCACCAGCCACTCGAGAGGCACCACGAACGCAAGCACGGCCATGCCCACGGCCAGCGCCCCCAGCGGCGCCCGCGAGTTCACCAGTGCCATCGCGGCAGAGGGCTCCTCGGCGTGCGTGCTGAACGTCCCGACGGCGACGGTAAAGGCGAATCCCATCGCCAGGGCCACCGCGAACCACCGCATCATGCGGAACCTGCCCAGCAGGGCGAGATCCACCGAGGTGGCAAGGATCACCAGGACCGCCGTCGCCGCGGCTGACAGCTGCAGTCCGAACAGGAAACTCGAAACCGAGGCCGGTAGCCCGATGGCCGCAACCAGAAGGTCGTACAGCATGCTCAGCAGCAAAACTGCCGCCGCCATGCCTCCGACGCGGAGCTTCGGCAGCACCTCGGGACTCCAGCGACTCTCGAATGTGCCGTACCACGCCCCGGCGGCGATCAGCAGCAGCGCCGCCGCCCCGAACGAAGGCATCTCCGACTCAGCGAACTGTGGTAGCGCCGTCAACGCCACGGCGAGCGCCGCGAGGCCGAGCGGCAACGTCCAACGTGGCTGAGTCAGGCCGAGTCCCTTCACAGGTGCAAGTCTACCAACGGTTTGCTAGCATCACTTCGCCGGCCCGCTTCCGGGCGACGATGTTGGCCTGCCTGGCACAACACCCCAGTTGGCAATCGTTTTCTCCACAACCAGAGTGTAGAAGAACGCCTGATGATCGAAGTCGACCGTTTGACGAAGTTCTACGGCAATCATGCCGCAATTCGGGACGTCAGTTTCACTGCCGAACCCGGCCAGATTCTAGGCTTTCTTGGCCCCAACGGGGCCGGTAAGACCACGACGATGCGGATCCTCACCGGATACATGCCTGCGTCGAGCGGCACGGCGCGCGTAGCGGGCTTCGATGTATTCGAGGATTCGCGCGACGTGCGCCAGCGGGTGGGCTATCTGCCCGAGAATCCGCCACTGTATCGCGAGATGACGCCATTCTCGTACCTCAGCTTCGTCGCCCAGATCAAAGGGGTGTCGCGCGGTGATCGCGGGGCCGCGGTACAGCGGGCGCTCGAGGCCACCGCTACCGACGATGTCGCGAAGCAACCTCTCGGCACGCTGTCACGGGGATACAAACAGCGCGTGGCCATCGCCCAGGCGATCGTGCACGACCCCGAGGTGATCGTTCTGGACGAGCCGACCATCGGGCTCGACCCGAAGCAGGTAATCGGCATCCGCAAGCTCATCAAGGGCCTGGCGTCGGACCGCACTGTCATCCTGTCGACACACATCCTCCCCGAGGTAACGCAGTTGTGCGACAAGGTGGTGATCATTTCGCGCGGCGAGATCGTCGCTGAAGACACGACGGACTCACTAACCGCCACCGAGGATCTGGAACACGTGTTCCTACGCGTCACCGCCAGTGACGTCGTGGCAGACGGAGACGCTGCCGCCGAGGAGCCCGGCGCAGCCGAAGCGACGGGCGCGGAGACCTCCGCCGGTCCTTCGGAGGCGGATTCCTCAGAAGATTCAGAAGATGAGGCCGGCGGGGTCGATTCGGACTCGCCCGCTGGAGACGCACGATGAACAACATCTGGGCCCTTGCATGGAAGGAGCTTCGCTCCTATTTCCTTTCCCCCATCGCGTACGTCGTGCTGGCGGGCTTCCTGTTCATCATGGGCTTCATGTTCTGGAACATGCTGGCGCAGTTTTCGCGCTTCGTCGCCATCTACTCGTCGATGCAGCAGCCGGGCATGTTGGAACAGTTGAATCTCAACGACATGGTCATCGCGCCGCTGCTCGGCAATATGACCGTGGTGTTCATCCTCATCATGCCGCTGGTAACCATGCGTCTGTTCGCTGAAGAACGGGCCTCGGGCACCGACGAACTGCTGCTGACGTCGCCGATCAGCACGCTGGAGATCGCCTTCGGCAAGTTCTTCGGCGCCACCATGTTTCTGGCAGTGATGCTCGGCCTCGCCTTTGTCTATCCCGCCGTTCTGATGTACTTCGGCGACCCGGAGATTCCGCAGATCCTCACCGGCTATCTCGCCCTGTTCCTGCTCGGCACATCGACCATCGCGCTCGGGCTGTTCGCCTCGACGGTAACCGACAGCCAGATCGTGGCGGGGGTCCTTGCCGGCGGCATGATGTTGATGCTGCTGCTGATCAACTGGCCGGCCGACGCGGTTGGCGAAACGATGGGGGCGGTGCTCCGCTATCTCTCGATTACGGAGCACTCGAGCGACCTGATGCGTGGCCTGATCAAGGTGGAGGACATCGTCTACTACCTGAGCCTCACCAGTATCGGGATATTTCTGTCGCAACGGTCCCTCGAATCGCTGCGCTGGAGGTAGTCACCATGAACAGCTATCGCACCTTCGCGCCACTCGGCGCCATTGTTCTCGTTTTCGGAGTGATTGCCGGGCTGATTACCGGCACCTGGACGTCGTTGTATGTCCTGGCCCACCTGATCCTGGGCAGCATGATGTTGGGTCTGTATCTGTTCACCCACGTCGACACGTTGCGCGACTCGATGGGTGGGCGGCAGGCCAAGTACGGCACCAACGCGGTGATCTACACGCTGTTGACGCTCGGCGTGATCGTTGCCATCAACTACGTCGCCGCGCAGCGGGAGTGGCGCCTGGATGTCACCGAGGAAGGCATTTTCTCGCTGGCGCCGCAGACCACGCAGCTGCTCGCGGGTCTCGACGAAGAGGTCGTTGTGACCGGCTTCTTCCGTGCCGGCGAAGAGGGCGGCGCAGCGGATCTGCTCGAGAGCTTCGCCTCGGTATCGCCGCTGTTCAACTTCGAGCTCGTCGACCCCGACAAGCGGCCGGAGCTTGCCGAACAGTTCGAGATCAGCCAATACGGCACGCTGCATGTCGCCGCGGGCGAAGAGACCACGCGCATCACGGAGGTCTCCGAGGAGCAGATCACCAATACCCTGATCCGGCTCACCTCGGCGCAGCAACGAACGGTCTATTACCTCACCGGACACGGGCAGCCGGATATCGAGGACTCCACCGATACGGCGGCCTATGGCCTGGCCAAGTCGGCCCTCGAGAACGAGGGCTACAAGGTTCGTCCGCTGCTGTTGGCCGAACTGCCCGACGTGCCCGCCGACGCCGACATGTTGATGGTGGTCGCGCCGGAGCGGCCGATCCTCGAACGCGAGATCGAGGCCATCGACCGCTACATCGATCGCGGCGGCAAGGCTCTGATGATGGTAGACCCGCAACGCGGCGACGAATTGGCCCCGCTGTTGGCAACACGCGGCATCACCACCGGAAACGACGTGATCATCGAACAGTTCGTGCAACTGTTCGGCGGCTCCAGCCTGGGTGTGGAACCGATCATCAGCGACTACGGGACCCACCCCATCACCAGTGGGTTCTCGGAGCGCACGATCTTCAGCATGACGCGAAGTCTCACACTCGCCGCGGAGATGCCGGCCGGCATCGAACTGGCCGAGCTGGCTCGCACCAGCCCGAGTCCCAATTCGTGGGCCGAGACCGACCTCGAGAGCCTGTTCAGCACCGGCGAAGTGGCGGAAGGCGACGGCGATACGGCCGGGCCCATCGTGCTGGCGGCGGCGATAACGTTGCGCCCCGAAGGGCTGAACTGGACGGCTCCGACGATCGCATCGGCACCAGGCGAAGACGGCACCGCCGACCTGGCCGCCGACCCTGACGCGGAGGCCCCGCTCGATTTCGAAGGAAGAATGGTCGTCGTTGGCGACTCCGAGTGGATCAACAACCGCTACCTGAGCAACTTCTACAACCAGGATCTGTTTCTCAACGCCGTCAGCTGGCTCGCGGGCGAGGAAGAACTGATTTCGATTCGGCCGCGGCGCACGCGCTCCTCGAGCGTCATGCTCACCCAGCAGGAAAGCACCGCCGTCTTCTATATGACCGTCCTGCTGCTACCCGAACTCGTACTCTTCGGTGGCATGTTCGTCTGGTTCGGCCGCCGCTACAGGTAACTCGACATGCAGACTCGCAACACGCTTTTCATGGCGGTCGTGCTCGTGGCGATTTCCGCGTTCGTCTACTTCTACGAGATCCGCGGCCGAGCCGAGCGCGAAGAGACGGAACGCCAGGAATCGCTGCTGTTGCTATTCGAGGCCGAAGAGATTGTGGGCCTGAGCATCACCACCGACGAGGGCACGGTACAGGCGGCCAAGAGCGACGGAACCTGGCGGATCACGGCTCCCGTCGAGGTGGCCGCCAACAGCACCGCGATCGAGACCATCGTCGACAACGTGAGTCAGGCAACCCATCAACGCCTGGTGGTTGAGGCGGCGGAAGACCTGCAGCCGTTCGGTCTGGCGGAGCCCGTGGCCACACTCCTGTTCGAGCGCGCCGATGGCGATCCGTTGCGCCTCGCCATCGGCAAGAACACGCCGGTGGGCGCGAGCGTCTACGCCACGGTGGGCGACGACCAGAATATCTACAGCGCGATGAGCGCCTTGCGCGACGACGTCGCCAAGACGCTGTTCGACCTGCGCGATCGGAGCGTGATGTCCTTCGCAGCGGCCGACGTGCACCGACTCGAGGTACAGCGCGATGATCTGCACGCCGTGCTCGCCCGCAACGGCGAGTCGTGGAGCGCAGAGGTACCGTTCGCGGGCAGCGCGGATGCCGACAGCATCGACGACCTGCTCGGTGCTCTGGAGTCGGCACAGGCCGCAGCCTTCGTCAGCGACGGCGCCCCGGATGAGACCACCATGGCCGAGTACGGGCTCGACTCGCCGCAGCTCGCGGTAACGCTGCACAGTACCGACGATGCTCGCCGCGGGCT
This sequence comes from Acidobacteriota bacterium, assembly GCA_029263335.1. Taxonomy (GTDB): domain Bacteria; phylum Acidobacteriota; class UBA890; order UBA890; family WLXD01; genus WLXD01. Next base: position 11,652 of record JAJCXS010000129.1, read on the forward strand.
GCTCGTGGGCAGCGCGGCGAGTGAAGCGGACGGCTTCTACGCCATGACCGAGGGCGGCAGCACCGTCTTCGTCGTCGAGGCTGATCTACTCGACGAGTTTCCCACCGACGCCGTCGCGCTCCGCGACAAGCAGGTTCTCAGCCTGTCCCGCCAGCGTCTGGCAGAGATCACCATCGAACGCGGCGGTGACCCGACACTGCAGCTGGTTCGTCAGGGAACCGAATGGTCGATCAGCCAGCCCCGGCAGCTCGATGCCGACGCGTCGGCGCTGTCGAGCATGCTCAGCGTCCTGACCGACATGCGCGCCGAAGGGTTCGCGCCCGCGAGCAACAGCTCAACGGCGACGATCCGTGTCGGTCTGCGTGCCCCGGGAACCGACGTAGGCGCTGTCGAAGAAACCGTAGAGATCGCCATCGGTGGCAAGACCACCGTGGTGCCCTTCGATGAACGCGACCGCGAGGATGCCGAGGCTATCGAGGTCTTCCGCGTTACTCCCGCCGGCTCGGACACTGCCTTCCTGGTGCCGGTCGAGGAGATCGACGATGTCCTCGTCGACCTGTTCGCGGTTCGCGCCAAGACGCTGGTGGAGTTCGCCCCGGAAGAGCTGCAGACACTCGAACTCAGCTCGGCGGACGGTGCCACGCACACGCTGTCCAAGAGCGGCGACCAGTGGAGCGCCGACGTTGGCGAACTGGGCGAAACCGACGTGGCGGACATGCTCTGGGATCTGAACTACCTGAACCTGGAGGCGGTGGCCGAGGAGTGGGATGGGGCCACCCCCGATCTGGCGCGGTACGGTTTGGCTCCGGCCCGCTACAGGATCGTTGCGACCGGCGCGGATGGCGTGGTGGCGGATGTGCGTATCGGCAGCGACCTACCCACCGATGACGAGGCGTCCATGCGCGTCTACGCCATGATCGACCAGCGCCCCGCGGTCTTCGAGATCAGTGCGGCCCTTGCCGACATTCTGGCCGGCCTACTGGAGAACCTCGGCAGCTAGTTGGCTGATCGGCGGCGAATCCGCTAGCGTTCACCGCATGATCAGTTCTGCGCAGGAGGACGATCCGACTCCGGGCGCCGCTCCGCGCCCGGCCCCGGAAAGCGCCACGCCCATCAGTCGCAACGTCCGCGTGCTCGGCCTGGTCAGTTTTCTGACCGACGCCAGCAGCGAGATGCTCTACCCCGTGATCCCGCTGTACCTGACAGAGGTGCTACTGGCGCCGATGGGCGCGGTGGGCATCATCGAGGGTGTCGCCGAAGCCACGGCGAACCTCCTGAAAGGCGCGTCCGGCAAGTTGGCTGATCGAGCCCCGACGCGAATGCCGTTCGTCTTCGCCGGTTACGGTCTGGCGGCGGCAGCCAAGCCTTTGCTGGCGCTCGTCGCCACCTGGCCCGGGGTGCTGGTGGCTCGCGTGATCGATCGAACCGGCAAGGGGCTGCGCGGGCCGGCACGTGACGCCGTCATCGTCGAATCGACGCCCGCCGAATCGCGTGGCGCCGCCTTTGGCTGGCACCGGTCGATGGACACTCTGGGGGCGGTGCTCGGTCCGCTCGTCGGGCTGGCGCTGCTGCGCTGGTCCGGCCTTGGGTATAGGGAACTGTTCTGGGTGGCGGCCATTCCCGCGGTGCTCGGGGTCCTGTGTCTGTTCGCCATCAACGAGGTCAGCACGGCACGCGCCGACGCCAAGGAACCGCAAGAAGCCGGTCCGACGAACCACGCGATGCGCCGCTTCCTCTTCGTTGTGGCCCTGTTCTCGATCGGCAACAGCAGCAACGCCTTCCTCTTGCTCCGAGCACGCGATCTCGGTTGGTCGGCCACCGGTGTGATCCTGCTGTACGTCCTCTTCAACCTTGCCTACGCTGCGGTGGCCGCGCCGGCGGGCCGGCTATCCGATCGCTACGGACGCCGTGTTGTGCTCGCTGCCGGGCTCGTTGTCTCGTCGCTCGTGTACGCGGGCTTCGCGCTGGCGGACTCGCACCTGTGGGCCGCGCTGCTCCTGCCTCTGTACGGCGCCTACGCCGCGGCCTTCGGCGGCGCCGGACGCGCGTTCGTTGCCGACCTGGCGCCACCGGGCAAGATCGCCGGGGCGCTTGGCACGTACCAGATGGTGACAGGATTCGGCGTGCTGGCAGCCAGCATCGCTGCCGGCGCGCTATGGAGCGCGTACGGCCCCGCCGCGCCCTTCGTGCTCGGCGCTGCCACCTCGGCCGCCGCGGCGATTGCTCTTGTCGGAGTTCCCGACCGCGCGTAGCCGCGACGAGCGCCGCGCCCGGGCGTTAGCTGCCGGCGATGCCCTGCACGATCGACATGACACGCCAGGCGCCGTTGAAACGCACCAGCGACACCTGTTCGACGAGACTCTCCCCTCTGGCCTGGCGCCGCACCTCGACGACCGCGGCGGTGCCGGCCCGCTGCGCATCGCCAATCTCCACGGTGTCCATGTCGACCCCGGACCGAGCGGGCCACAGCGTCAAGGGCGTCTGCATGAGCTTGTCGTTGCGCGCCGCGAACAGTTTGGCATCGACATGGGTGAGGCTCTGTGCGGTGGCCATGTCCCCCGCCGCGGCCGCTTCGTAGAAAGCCTCCACGACGTTCTCCACGGCAGTCGCCGGATCGGGCTCCTGCGCGCTGGCCGCCGATCCGACCCCGCCGGCTAGCGTGGCGAGCAGTGTCACGAGCAGGATCACGCGCCAGCTCGGGCGACGGGGGGCGGATGCTATCGCACCGTGGTTCTGCTTCATCGCATGCGCTTGGTTCATGGTGTCCTCGGCTGGATTGCCTTGAGAACCTCTCGTGTGAGGTCCCAGCGATCGAATCCCTGGCGCCCGTAGTCGAGACCACGGCGCACGATAACGACATCGTGGGAAGGCACGACGATAACGAACTGTCCGCGGTTGCCCGCGGTCGAATAGGCATCGGCGGGGACATCGGCTCGATCGTCGGGCACGAGCCACCACTGGCCGCCGTAGAAGCTGCCGCGCTCGGCAGTGGCGGGCGCCGGAGTCCTGACGAAATCGATCCATTCCTCCGACAGCAGTCGCTCGCCCTGCCAGACGCCGTGGTTCAGGTACAGGAGCCCGAAACGGGCCAGATCGCGGGCGTTGGTATAGACCTGGCTGCTGAAGATGAAATCCCCGAAGCGATCCACGCTCGCCAGCGTGTTGCGCATGCCGATACGGTCGAACAGGGCGCTGCGCGGGAACTCCAGGTACTCCTGCGGATCGCCGATCGCCAGCTTCATCGCGTACACGGCCAACAGCGTGTCGTAGTTCTCGTAGTCCCAGAAGGTTCCGGGCTCGTGGATCAGCCCTCGGTTGCGCGCGCCGTTCACCGAACTTGCCCCGGCCCAGTACGCGAGGCCGGATCCGGTGGCGTACTCCATGCCGCGGCTGTCCACGGTGTACAGGCCACTGGACATGTTGAGCGCGTCACGCAACGTGATCGCGTTGCGCGGATCGTGCTCCGGCGACGGCGAACGCGGCAACCACTCGAAGCCGAGGGGCTTGTCAAGAGCCATGCGCCCCTCGTCGGCCAACATGCCGAACAACGTCACCGCGATGCTCTTGGCCGTCGACCACGTACGAGTCCGCGTCGTCATGTCCACGCCGGGGGCATAGCGCTCGTGCACGATACGGCCGCCATGCACGACCATGAGACTCAACGTGTCCTGCTCGGGAGTGTCGCGGTCGAATGCCCAATCCGACGCCGCCGCCAGGGCGGCTCCATCGACCTCGCCGGGCAGCGGCTCATCGTCGACGAGATCGCCGTTGGGCCAGGCAATCGTGGCGGGATCTCCCGGCGCCGGAGCAAGATCGATCTGGGGCAGGCCATCGATGTGTTCGAAGGTCTGATCGGGGGCCAGAATTACGCAGCCGACCCCTTCCCGGAACGCGGCCCGCATCACCGGCGTGCCGCCCGGCGACCCCACCGCAACTGCCCGTCGTTCTGTATCGACCTCGTAGTCACCGCCCCGCGCCGAACCGACTGGCTGTCGCAGATACGCCAACTCCTGATCGAACACCTGCTCCAGCGTTCGATTCGAAGTGAACAAGCCGTTGCACATCAAGACGGCCTGCACGCCGTTCTGAATCATCTCGCGATCAAAACGCCAGTAGTCGTACGACTCCTGCTGCTGTCCGTAGCCAACGGCAGGAGCCAACATCAACACGGCCAGGGTCAGCGCAGCGACACGTCTCATGGGAACTCGCT
>JAJCXS010000130.1 GCA_029263335.1 Acidobacteriota bacterium
GCGGTGGTCGAAACGTTGAACGTGTTGGCCCCGTCGCCGCCGGTACCACAGGTATCGACCAGATCATCGCGTTCCAGGTCGAGCCCGGTCGCAGCCTCGCGCATGGCACGGGCGAATCCAGTGATTTCCTCTACCGTCTCGCCCTTGATGCGCAGGGCAACGAGCAAGCCTGCGATCTGCGCGGGAGTCGCCTCGCCGGCCATGATGCGTGCCATCGCCAACTCGGCATCTTCGCATGACAACGAGCGGCCGGACACGACCTGCTGAAGCGGACCTTTCATGGCAGCACACTCCCGGTCGCGCGAACAAAGTTCTCGAGCAGGCGCGGGCCCAGCGGCGTAGCGATCGACTCCGGATGAAACTGCACGCCGTGGATCGGCATCTTGCGGTGTCGTATCCCCATCACCAGTCCGCCCGAGCGGGCGTTGACCTCGATTGCATCGGGAAGCGACTCCTCCCGCACCGTAAGGGAGTGGTATCGCGCAGCGGGAAACGGGCTATCGAGCCCGGCGAAGATCCCCTTCCCGTCGTGCTCTATCGCTCCTGTCTTGCCATGCACCACTTCGTTGGCTCGCACGACCTCCCCGCCGAACGCCTCCGCTATCGCCTGGTGACCCAGGCACACGCCGAGAATAGGGACGTGGTGCCCGTAGCTATGAATCAGGTCAATGCAACAACCGGCGTCGGCGGGGGTTCCAGGACCGGGCGAGAGCACTACCCCGGACGGCTTCATGCGGCCGACCTCGCCCATCGCCAGGCAGTCGTTGCGTCGCACGACGATCTCCTCACCCAGCGCACCCAGCGCCTGTACGAGGTTGAACGTAAACGAATCGTAGTTGTCCACCACCAGAATCATGGTTTTCGCTCCCGCGCCAGCCGCACAGCGGCCTCGGCCCAGGCGAGTGCCTGCAGGGGCGCTGCGGCCTTCTCGCCGGTCTCATCGAACTCGCGATCAGCCGTCGAGTCGATGACGATGCCCGCGCCCGCTCGCACCTCAGCCACGCCCTCGCGCAGGACGATCGTACGGATGGCGATGCAGGAGTTCAGATTGCCGGCGAAATCGCTATAGAGCACCGCGCCCGCATACACACCACGCGCGTCGGGCTCCAGTTCGTTGATGATTTCCATGGCACGGATCTTCGGTGCGCCGGATACCGTCCCGGCCGGGAAACTCGCGAACATGGCTTCGAGTGCGTGTACGCCATCGCGCAGGGCGCCGCGCACCGAAGAGACGATGTGCATGACGTGCGAATAGCGCTCCACGGTCATGAACACCGGCACCTCTACCTCGCCGTAACGGGCCACACGACCGACGTCGTTGCGCCCCAGATCCACAAGCATCAGGTGCTCGGCGCGTTCCTTTTCATCGGCAAGAAGCTCGCGCTCGAGATCATCGTCCTTGCCAGGATCAGCGTCGCGGCGACGCGTGCCCGCGATCGGACGCGTCTCGACCGAGCCATCCGCGACCCGCACCAACATCTCCGGCGACGAACCCACCACCCATGCAGCGCCCGTGTCGAGGCAATACATGTAGGGCGAGGGGTTGATGGCACGTAGCGCCCGGTAGGTGGTGAGCGCGTCGGCCTCGACCTGGCACTGCAGACGCCGCGACAGTACGACCTGAAAAGCGTCGCCCGCGCGTATGTGCTCCTTGGCAACCTCCACCGCCGTGCCAAAGTCACCTCGCGACAGGTTGCTGCGAACATCCAGCAACTGACTGTCCGCGGCCGTCACCGCGTCCAGCGGGGCAGGCATCGCGCCGGGCTGTTCGAGCAACTCCGCCAACCGTTCGATTCGACGGCACGCATCGGCGTACGCGGCGCGCAACGACTCGTCGTCGTCACAGGCGCCGACATGGGCGTTGGCGACCAACTTGATGCGGTGCTTCAGGTGATCAAACGCCAGCAAGGTGTCGTAGTAACCCAGCCAGCACCAGGGCAGTTCATCGTTATCCGCCGGCGGAATCTCCTCGACCCAACGCACCGCGTCATAGCCCACGTAGCCCACGGCACCGCCGGCAAAAGGAGGTGCCTCATCGACAACCGCGGCTCGATGTTGAGCTTCGATTGCGGCCAAAGTCGTCAGTGGATCACCCTCGACGCGGGTCGTCTCGGCTGAAGGCCTGCGCACGGTGATGCCTTCTGCGTCGCCGGACAACTCCAGGAACGGATCGCCGCCGAGGTAGGAGTAGCGACCGATGTTCTCGCCACCATCCGCGCTCTCCAGCAGAAACGGCCTGCGCACGTGACCGAACACACGGAGCGCGGCCGCTACAGGTGTCAGCAGGTCGCCCAATCGCTCGGTGCATACAGGCACCAGCGGAGCGTCGGCGGCGAGTTCGCAGAACGACTCGAAGTCTGGCGTGAATGCGCGGGTCATCGGACCGACTCCGGACGCACAACGCTCGTAGGGCTTGAATTCAACGGCCTGTCTCCTCGGATTACGCTATTGCTAGGCGTGGAGGAGAGGCCGCGGGCACCACCAATAATAGGCGCCATATCGCCAAGAACGGCCGACGCTCGACGCTACGCACAGCTCCGCCCGTCCGAGCGTGTCTGCTTGCGAGGCGTGGTCGATCATTGTGCGCGGCTCCGATGCAAGGCGGCGAAGGCGTACGCCACCGGCAAGCAAGGAGCCTAGCAAGAGAGGCGCCCCCCGGTCAATCGGAACAGCCTAGCTGCTGAACGACGCCATGCCAGCGCTGATCAGTGTGGTGAGCAGCCATATCGCCACGGGGATTCCCCAGGCTGCGCCCGACTTGATCTCGAGCAAGGTACGACAACCCACGGCGCTCACGTAGATCCACCAGGCGTTAAAAACGCTGAGAGCCCCGAGGAGGGTGTTCATGAAGAGCGACGTCTCGGCATTGGCGAAGACGAGCGCCAGGCTGAGCGTTGGGGTTGCCTGGGCAAACTCGGCCATGCGGCGAAACTCGGGAGGATCCATCTGCCACATCAGGGTCACGAAGGCGAGCCCCAGCAGCGGCGTGATCACCGCGCCGATAGCCGCTACCCCGAAGGCGCTGGAGAAGCGTGTGCTGCCCCCCGCCAGGCTGGCGCCGATCCAGAAGAGCACGGCAACAACGACCACGACGAGCAACAGGAAGAGGTTCTGCGCCGGTGCCACGAGCGGCGCCCACTTGTCGATCGCCTCCAGAATGGGACGAATCTGCTCGGGATCGAGTGACTGCCCCTGTCGCTGTCTCGACTCGATGATCGATACGCGGAAGATCTGACGTGTGACGTCCGTGTTGAGCACGCCCAGTAGTACAGCGCTCAGCGTGACCCAGATGGCCGGCCACACGGCCAACACGGGACGCGCCCGCAGCGCGTCGAAGGCATCCTGAGGAGCGAGGATCGCGTTGATCGTGGGCCCGAAGATCGCGGCCACGCCCGTCGGTCCTTCCTGCTCGTAGAGTTCGTCGGCAGCCTGAGTGTCGTTCATGCCATCTCCCTCTCGGCTTCGAGTTGAACCGCAGCGGCCCGACGCATGACTCCCGGCGTCGGTGCCTCGCCAAACCACCAGCAATGTTGTGCCGCCGCCTGTCCCAGGAACATTTCCAGACCCGAGATTGCCGCACAGCCGCGACCACGCGCTGCGCGCATGAAGCTCGTCGTTTCAGGACGATAGATCATATCGAGCACGATCTCTTCGCCTCTGAGCTCAGTGGTCGGAATCGGCGTCTCACCGGTCGCAGCCATCCCCACAGGGGTCGCGTTGATCAAGACTTCGGCGGCGCCTGCCCGGTAGTCGGTTAGCCCCCTACCGACGCAATCGATGTCCTCCGCAACCCTGACGGCTCGTTCCGCATTGCGCGCGTAGAGCGCGACGTCGGCACCGGCTTCACGCAGCGCGCATGCCGCAGCCCGGGCCGCTCCTCCGGCGCCGAGAACCGCCACCCGGCACCCGTTGACATCAACGTGTGGCGCCAGCGCGGACAGCGCTCCCTCGCCGTCTGTGTTGTGTGCATGCCACGCTCCGTCCTCGCGGCGCAGTGTGTTGGCCGCACCACTCCTGCGCGCAACGTCGCTGGCGGTGGCTGCCACCGCCAGAGCGTCGGTCTTGAACGGCATGGTGACGCTCAGTCCTGCGACGCCCGCGCCCTCGGCCAGGCGCAGGACTTCATCAAAACGCTTACCCGGTAGCGGCAAGTACAAGGCCTCGCGCCCAACCGCAGCGAACGCCGCGTTGAAGATCGTCGGCGACAACGACTGCCGTACGGGGCAGCCGACCACCGCAAAACGCTCAAAACCCGCAGCCCATCGCTCGACGCGAAGCTGCCGGCGAAGCCGTCTCGCACTCCACTGCCCTACCGCCGTTGCCTCGCCCATCGGGGCACGCGCGTAGATCCAGGCGTCGCCGCTCGCCGCCGCCAGCACACGAGACGCAGCACTGGGCTCTCCCATCGCGAACCCCGCGGTGGGGATCCCAGCCCGGCGCAGATCGGCGGTCGCCTGCAGCACGGGTGTTGCCTCATCGACGCGCTCGATCGCAACTACGAGCTTCGCGGCTCCTGGCCGCAGCTCGAGCAGTCTCTCCACGCAATGCCGCAACTGCGGAGCCGTCGGTGGCTTCGACCAGTGTTTCGAGATCAGCAATCGCCCGGGCTCGACGGCGGCCAACGCTTCGGTTGCGGTAGCATCCAGTTCGATATCGACGTAGGCAGCGCCCGCCGCCAGGCACGCCTGCAGCAAAGCGATCCGGTCTTCCTCGCCAGCCGTCCAGGCCCCGCCCTCCGCGGCCATCCTGCACGTCGCGATGATCGGCACCTCGAACCCGCGCAGCACTTCTCCCATCTGGTCAGGCAGGAGCACGGGCTGAATCGCATCGAGCCTCAGCTCGATCATGTCGGCGTCGGCGAGGTTCGCTGCATCGGCCTTCCAGGCGGTCAGCTCGGCAAGCGACGACGGCGCAACGCTGACACAGATTTTGGGTCCGTCGCTCACCGGGGAGCCACGTGTCCGGCCACAGCCGTCGGCTCGTGGATACTCGGCGAAACCCCGCAGAGCGCACACTCCGGG
>JAJCXS010000131.1 GCA_029263335.1 Acidobacteriota bacterium
GTATTCCGTGGTCGGCCAGCTCCACGGTCGAGGGCTGCTGCAACAACGTCCGTTCCGCGCACCCCATCACTCCGCCACGCCCGCCGGCATGTTGGGCGGCGGCAATCCGCTTCGCCCGGGCGAGATCAGCCTGGCTACCGCTGGTGTTCTATTCCTCGATGAACTCCCTGAGTTCTCGCGCTCCGTGATCGAGGCGCTCCGCGAGCCGCTGGAGGCCGGCAGCGTAAGACTCTCGCGGGCCCGCGAGTCGCACGAGTTCCCGGCTCGCTTTCAGCTGGTTGCCGCGATGAACGAATGCCCGTGCGGGCGCGGTCCTTCCGACCAGCGCTGCGTCTGCTCCGAAGGCGAGACGCTGCGCTACGCACGGCGGGTCTCCGGTGCCCTGGCTGACCGCCTCGACCTCTACGTCGACGTTGCCCGTGTACCTCTCGAAGAACTCGTACACGGAGCTCCAGCCGAGTCCTCGGCCGAGGTCCGCAAACGCGTCGACGCGGCTCGCAGGCGCCAGGCCAGCCGTGGCGCCGCCGCCGATGGCACCCCGTTGACCAACGCGCGCCTGCATCCGCGCGATCTGGCGACGACCTGCGGCCTGGGCCCTCGCCGACTCGAACGAGCACGCGTTGTTGCCGAGCAGCTGCGCCTGTCGGCCCGGGCCTGGCATCGCATGTTGCGCGTCGCACGCACCATCGCCGACCTGGAAGGCCGCGAAGACGTCGGCGAAGAGCACTTGCTCGAGGCCCTGCGGTACCGCCGCAGCGCGGACACCCCGTTCGCGTCGCTTCGCAGCTGAGCCTTCTCGAGTCGAAAGCAAGCGAAGAGGGGCGTCCGTGAGAATCGCATCAGGCGACCTAGAAGAGCCGGAGCGCGTACGTGATCAGTACACGCCGACCTGTTTCGGGCGCCACGTCTTTGATGAAGGAACTGTGATTTCGATACAGGACATCGGTCAGGTTGGTGCCCTTGAGTGTGAAGATGTGCATGGTCTTCGCCTTGGCCACCGTGTACGAGGCGGAGAGGTTCAGGACCGTGGCGCCGTCTGTCGGCGTCTCCTCGCCGAATACCTTGTTCTGCTTGGCCCTCAGGATCATCTCCGGCCGCACCTGTAGCGCGTTGGTTGGCAGCCAATCGAGAGCCAGTCGGCCACTCGATGCCGGGATGCGCGGCAGAGGCTCGTTGGTCTCGGTGAGCCGCGCGTCGACAATACCGCCGCCCAGGTGCACGCGCCATTGATTGCTGAAGTGGAAGCTCAGCGCCAGGTCAGCACCGACGAAACGGCTGTTCCCCTGCTGGAACTCGATCACCTGCAACCCGTCGATCTCCGCGCCCTGGGGTGCGCCGAACATGAAGTCGGAGATGCCGTAGTAGAAGAAGCTGGCCTGGCCGTGAATCCTGTCGTTGTTAATGCGCAGACTCACCTCACCGCCGCTGGACCGCTCGCGTTCGAGATCCGGGTTGCCTACCTCGAAACTCAGCGTGCCCGGGTGTGCGCCAAAGTTGTAGAGCTCCTCGAGCGACGGCGCGCGATAGGCGCTGGTGAAGTTGGCCACCACGGCCGCGCGGCTGCCTGAGAAAGGCACGCGCAGACCAACCGAACCCGAGAGCCCGGTAAAGTCGCGGTCACGAACCTCACCAGGCTCCACAGGACCCTCGGGTGCAGTACTCGCCCGCTCTTCCGGCTGATACCGCGTGTGTTCGAGGCGAGCGCCGAACTGCAGGCTGAGGCGATCGAGTTGCACCTCCTCGTAGGCGAAGGCGGCGAAAGCATCCTGCTGGGTCGGTGGGGAAAGCGCTTCCTCACCCAGAACCGTGTAATCGCGGTGTTGTGCCCATATTCCGAACTGGCCCGAAGTCCGACCCGTTGGAGACTGCTGAACTTCCACGCGACCGATGTAGGTCTTGTTGAAGAACTGCGTACCAACCTCCCGCTCGCCCGTTGCAACGAAGTTCTCGACCTCCTGGTGATACCAGTCGATGTAGCTGAAGGTCGCCTTTACGCTCTCGACGGCGGGGCTGTCGAGTCTGCGGACCCCTCCCTCGATTCGCGCGACTTGGCGCCTCGTTTCCAGGTCGATGAAGACCCTCTCTTCCGGCTCGCCGGTAGTTTCGCCCGCGAACGGGACGCCGTAACTGCCATCCTCAATCTGGTAGCCAGCCGAGAGGTAGCTCGTGTTCCCGAACAGGCCCACGCCGAAGCGACCGTTGACCTGCTCCGTCTGCGAATTCTCGACCTTGCCTTCGGGCGTGTCGTAGCTGCCGGTACGTCGGCCACCGCCGCCGAACCACGTCATGAACCGCCCATTGCCGTACTGAAAGTTGGCGCCGCCGCCTGCCTGCTCGTTGGTGGAGCCGAGATCGCCGTTCACCTGGCCGCGCAGCTCGTCGGGCGGATCTTCGTAGAACTGCTGCTGCGGCGAGATCGTGTTCACGACGCCACCGATCGCACTCGAGCCGTACAGCAAGGTCGCTGGGCCCTTGAGGATCTCGACCTTCTGCAGCCCGCCGGGATCGACGGATACGCCGTGGTCACCAGACTGGCTCGACAAGTCCCCGGTGCGCACGCCGTCTTGCATGATCAGCACGCGATCGTTGTCGAAGCCACGGATGATCGGCCGACTCGACCCCGGCCCGAAACTGCGCTTGGCCATCCCAGGCTCGTTCTCGAGCAGTTCGCCAAGGTTGCCGGCCATATTCTGCGCCAGATCAACAGAGTCGAGCACCTGAACGTTGTTGAAGGCGTCGAACGCGGTCGTTTCGCGGCCGGTTGCCGTCACGGTCACCTCTTCGTGCACCGCTGCCAGGGCCAGCGCGAAATCCACGGCGGCCATCTCGCCGTCGGCCACCGTGACCAGCACGCGCGCAGCCTGCAGATGCTCACGCGTAGCGAGTAGATCGTGCTCACCAGCGGGAACGCCTTCGAACGTGTAGTGCCCGGCCTCGTCGGTGAGAACCGAGCGCCCCAGGTTGATAATCAACACGCGCGCGCCGTGTAGGGCGTCGCCGGAACTTGCGAGGGTAACCGTGCCCTCGATGCGGCCCGATTCTTGTGCGCTGGCGGTCATGGTGGCGATCAGTGCGCCGCCCACGGCCAAGGCGGCTAGCAGCAGTCTTGTCTTTGACATGTTGTCTCTCTCGCAGGCGACCTCGTGTGGCCGCGTAGTCGTTGGCGCGGGCCAGGACCCGCTGCGCCGGCGGTTCGAATCGCTGGCGTCAAGCTCGAACGGACTTAGGCGATAGAGACAGGTGGCCCGCGACGGAGCACGGCCCCAGCGGCAGGCGGCGGTGTCGGGCAAACCGCGTACTCGGTCGTGTGCTGGGTCGTCGGACCGGGATGGTCGGCGACGTTCGCCGACGCAGCACCAGGGCCCGGAGACGTCGCGCCGCGACACAGGCAGCCGTCGTCAGCCAACTCGCCTTCGTGCGCATGGGCGGCGAATGCGCCGATAGCGAGCACGAGGGCCAGCGCTACGATCGTTGCTCTGGAGAACATGCGAGAACGCACGGCACGAATCCTGTGAGAGGCGTTGCCCGCGAACGGCGAGCAGTCCAAGAAACCAATGTTAGCCCACTGAACGGACACGCCGGTAGCGCAACAGGTCCGCCATGAGGACGAACCGTGCAAGCTACTTCACTTCGGCGGCTGCGTTCGTCGGAAAACTACCGCGCAGGAGGTTTCACTGATGGGCAGGGGCACTCTGTTCTCAACGGCCGTTGCGACGCCACCTCAGCCGCCGGGGAACCCTGGAGGCTCGGCCGTCTGAACAGTAGCCGGATCAGCGACCAACGGAGGACACGACATGAAAGCCATCACCAGGTTGGAGCGCGCGCGCGAGGCTCACGCGCGGTTCGTCGGCGACTTGTTGGCCCATCCCGACATTCACGGTGTGGGCGTCGGACACAAGCGACGCGGCGGCAAGACGTCGCGCCAATGGTCGATAGTCGTTCATGTGGCGCGGAAGGTCCCCAGCCCGCAGCCGTCGCGGCGGATTTCGCCTGAACTCCGTTGGTACTCCGAACGCGAGGGGCGCTGGATTACCGTCCCGACCGACATCTGGGAGGTCGCTCCGCTGGTCGATCAGTCAGCGCGGCCCGACGCGAAACCTACGTGCAACGTCGATCTCAGCGCACGCGTGCGCCCGGTGCCCGGCGGGTTCAATGTAGCCTCCGAGGGATCCGACGTTCCCGAAGGAGGGACCCTCGGGGGTTGGGTCTGGGACCGTGCCAATGGTCAGGTTGTTCTGCTCAGCAACGAGCACGTTCTCGGGTCGAAGCCCGGAACTGCCGTCTACCAACCGGGCGGCCGTAGCGGTCTTGTCCCGGCCAATCGCTTCGCCGAGATCGTGCGTGCCTCGTATGACTGGGACGCAGCCATCGCCGCCCCCGATGCAGAGATCGACGCGTGTCCAACGATCGAATGCATCGGCCCCGCTGTGTTCGCTATTGGTGAGCCCACGTACGGGATGCTCATCGAGAAGGTAGGCGACGGCTCGAACCTCACCCGCGGCGTCGTCACGCTTCTCGACTACCTCTGTCTCGAGCCGCTCGGGAAACGCCTCGTTCCGAGCGTGTACGTGGAGCCCTACAAGGAGCCCTTCTTTTCCCAATTCGGAGACTCAGGCGCGCTGTATGTCGAGAGCGACCCTGATGACAACACGCCATGGCGGCGCATCGTCGGGCTTCATCGCAAAGGCAATGGGATCGAGGGTGCAGGATCCCCCCTACCCCCCATCGCGAAGGCCCTGCAGGTGGGACCGCTTGACGAAATGCTACCGGCAGCGGTCGAAGCCGTGGC
>JAJCXS010000132.1 GCA_029263335.1 Acidobacteriota bacterium
CCCGTTCAACGGGCAGGCGTGGATCGGCCGGGTGCGCGGCACCGAGCAGCGTGCGGTGTTCGTGGTGGACGGCAACGCGGTGGCCGGGCACGTGAGCCTCGGCCGGAACTCCCTGGAGATTCGCCCGCGCCACGGACGACGGCATTCCATCGACCTTGTCGATACGACCCTGCTGGCGCGCGAGGCACCGCCCCTGGCCGTACCGCACGAGGCGGACGGTCGGACGATCGCGGCCGGGGCCGGGGCCACCGACAACGGCAAGGTGTTCGACGTGATGGTCCTGTACACGAAGAACACGGTAGCCGGCGCGGGCAGCAACAAAGCCATGCGTATGCTGATCAAACTCGGGGTCACTGAGACGAACGTGGCTTTCGCCGACAGCAAGGTCATCCCCCGCATACGGCTGGTGAAGCTGGCCAAAGACCCCTACAAGGAGACTGGCGACGCGTTCATGGATGTCGAACGCCTAAGGGCTCTGGGCGACGGCCATTGGGTGAAGGTCGACCGGCTGCGCGATCGCTTTGGCGCCGACTTCGTCGTTGGCATCGTGGAACTGATCGGAATCGGCGGCGTGGCGTACACGATGAACGGCGTCAGCCCGGCCTTCGAGCGGTCGGCGGTGGCCCTGGTACGGCGACCCAACATCAGCCCCGGCTACACGTTCGCCCATGAGCTGGGCCATAACTTCGGTCTGCTCCACGACCGGGCGAACGCCCGTCTGGCCTCTGACTCGCGTTTCGGCGACAGCAACCGTGCGTATTCCTTCTCGTACGGCTATGCCGACGTGCCCGGCAACTTCCGCACGATCATGGCGTACGCGCCCCCCGAGCCGCGCATTCTCCGGTGGGCGAATCCGAAGAAGACCTTCAACGGGCGGCCAACGGGGATCGACCGGCGTAAGGCCGATTCCGCCGACGCGCGCATATCGGTCAACAGGGCGCGCCGAACTCTGGCCAACTTCCGGCCCTGCGCCAGGAAGTGCAGCTGAGCCGAGGCAACGTCGGCCGACTAGCGGCCGCTAGATGAGGGCGCGGAACCTAGCCGTAGCCGATAGCACGTTGGTGCGGTGGCGCTCGGTGTATCCATGTGAGCGGTCTACAAGTGGCTGCGGCGATACCGGGAACAAGACGAGGCTGGGTCCTCTAGTGGGAGTCTTGACTCATCTCGATGATCGTCTGTTCTATACGCGCGAAGGCTCGCGACATGACCGCTTCAACGTTGGCCTCATCCTCTACGTTGCGCACGCTGAATCGCTCGTTCCCAAGTTCCTCCCCCTCACGATCCCGAAGTCTCAGCCAGCCCTTCACCTCGATCCACGGGCCGCGCTGACGTGCGTCAGCGACCTCAACAACCAACAGGAGATCATGCGCCTGGCCATCCCAGGACCCCTGCATGTTGGGCGACTCGGTCGCCAGCCGATGGACGAGACCGGCGAGCATCGGCGCTGCGAGCAGCGCGTGAATAGCCCCGTGACCGTCAAGACTGACGGCGACGCGCGGATTGGGCGGCGGCCCGGTGAGATCCACCTCGCGAGGGGCGACCCGCTGAAGTTCCTCGAGGATCACGGAGACATCCGCTCCCGCCCAGTGAGCGCGCAAGGCAGACTGCCACGCACTCTCGGAATCCCCCAGTTTGAGCTGTGTCGCCGCCAGCCTCAGGTCGAGATGAGGGAGCCACGGAGCCAGCTGCTGCGCCCTCTGCAGCGACGGCAAGGCCTCCGAGTGCAGCCCCGCTTCGGACAGTGCCAGCGCGCGGCCAAAGTGAGCCAGGCCGAGCTGATCCCCGATCGCGGTCGCGTTCTCAAAGATGGTCAACGAGCGCTGCAGTTCCCCACTCGCGAGGGCATCGAAACCATCCTGCACGAGGTCCACCGCAGCACCTTCTGCGCCGCCTCGCCCGCGGGCGAGATTCGAGGTTGCCAGGACCTTGACATGGTCACGGTTCACGCGGACCTTGATCTTGGAGTTCTCGATCAGACCAACCTGGCCCACGGGGCCGCTGGGCTCGTAACCGAGAAGGTACAGTCCTCGCAGCGCTTGCTGCAGTTGGGTTATTCCGTCCATCAGCGAGTGGTTGTGCATGCCGACTGTCTGTCCAAAAACAAAGCCACCGGTATACGCAGCGATATCCTCCAGAGCGCGTACATGACCAACGGCGGGCAAGCGTCCCCGGATCTCGGTGCTTCCTTCGCGGATCTCGCGGGTCGCAGCGAGCGCAAAGAGGGGAATATCGCTGCCCCACGCGGCGAGCACGACATCACCGAGGGTGGCAATACTAAATTCGTCGGGTTCATCCGTCACGACGACAACGGCACGGGTAATCCGGTGGCTCGATACGCCTGGCGCTTCGCTCGGCGCGATGGCGCACTGCCCATTGGCCTCCAACCGCGGAAGTCGACTCGCCACGGGCGATCGGAGTCCGAGAAGGAGACCGAAATCGCCGCTCGACATCGTCGCCCCGGAAGAGCCGCTCGCCCGGTTGCGTAGCTCGCTGTAGGCAACTACCAGCGCGTCGTAGGTAGTTTCCTCTTGGCCGAATTGTCCCTGCTCGTCGACCGCTAGGCGCAGTGCGGGATCGTTGGGCCGCCCCCAGGTGCCGCCCAACACGCGGTCCCGGAATGGCAGGAACAGCACGCAACTCTCAGGGTGTAGTCTGTCGAGCAGCGCATGAAATGCGGACCGCGAGTCCCACATAGCCATGCTCTGACTCGCGTCCGCTACCAGCACTATTTCGACCGGTCCTTCCTCCGGGGGGAAGAAGACGGAGATTGGGCGCGGCTCACCGTCCTCGAGAACCGTGAAGTCGGATACTCTCAGATCGGTCACCGGCGTGCCTTGCCCGGACACGACGGACACATGCAGCCTCGCGATCTCCGTTGAAGAGCGGAACACCGGAGCGCGTTGTTGCCCGAGAATCGCGGGGGCGATGCCTAGCAACAACATGATCTGGAGCGATCGGTGCCAGCGAAACCGGCGCGCGGTTATCGCCACCGACAACGCATCCGACGCAGCATCTGTGGATAATAACCTCAAGGGCACCGCCAGTTCGTCATCGCCTATGGGCTCAGCGTAGTCTCTAGCTCCAATACCTGACCCAAGATCTTGGCGACCAGATCGTCACTCAGTTGGCCAAGCCATATTGAGAGAATCTCCCCTCGACGGTCTATCAGGAGCGTCATGGGGACCCTCGCTATGCCGAGCCGACTGGCCTCGGCGAGGCTCACCGGTGTCACAATGTGCCATCCTTGAGATTCGGCTGTTTTCCCGATAGGCCCGGCTGCGTTCGTCGACGCATCCAACAGTAGGGCGACATTGGCAACGTCGCGCGGAAGTTGCCGGCGCAGCAGTTCCCAGCCCTCGACGCTCTGGAGACAATATGGGCACGTCGTCGTGCCAACGAAGACCACCGAGTACTCAGCGGTAATCGCCAAGAGGTTGGTCGGGACAGATTCCTCGGAACTCAGGCCCGGAAGCCGCATGACCTCGATGTCTGCGAGATTGTCGCCCGGACGAAGCGACGGCACTCCGGAATCTGGCGGAGGAACCCCGGCGCGCAGGCGAACATTCTCTGCCCCCAGCCAGATAATGGCTGCAAGCGCGAGCGAGCCGACGAAAGCTGTCGCCACGCCACGGGCGCTGACCGTAAGCTCCCAGCCCTGCGGCGTCCGCTCAAATCCGACCATGACCTACTCCATTCTCCAACCGAAACGGCCGGCGGGCGAGCCTGGCTGTGAACTCGCCTTGGGCCGACTCCGGTCTTGGATCCACTCAGATGTTCGGGACACAGCTCTGGTTGCATGCGCGGAAAACAGTCCTGCACAGACGCCCGCAGTCCAACGGAGTGCCGCCTTGGTCGATGCAGTCTGCTTCGCAAAAGAACTTCTGCTCGTCGCACATCGATTCGCAGTCTCCTGACGACGGCTGGCACCAGGAGCCGCTGATCTCGCAGTCCCAGATGCAGGTGCTCGGATCCCAAGGATTCTCGCAGGAAGTCGCTTCGCAGTGGATGTTCCACGTACAGAAGGGATCGGCTGCCGCTTCCCCCGGGGCTCCTAGAAACACGGCGGCCACCGCGACCAGAACCACGGCGCCGGCCATGGCTCGTTCCCATTTGCTGAATCGACCACTGCTCACTATGCGTAGACTCACGACCGGCACTCCTTTCAAGCGGGAGGGGATATGACCCCCGTTGTGGAACTGTCAGTGCGACAGGGGTTCGATCACCTGTGCCCTGACGTAGCAGCCATCATTGGCATGGTCTCCTCTGGCCGGTGCTCCCGTCCCGGCGGAACCTCACTTCCCCCGCGGCCGAAGATCAGGTATCACCGGAGTCGCGAATCAGAATCGCTTGTTCGCTTGGCCTCCTCTCGGTCGTCGTGTGCGTTGAGGGCTGGATGCGCTTGGCGGGCAACCCTCTTGACGCAGGAAGGCCCTTTCCAGGCCTCTGGAATCGGCGTAGCCAACCGAGAGCGCGGCCTGAAGCGTAGACATACCCATCTGTAGCAACCTCTTAGCTCGCCGTACTCTCGCGCGGCGGTACCATACGCTGAAGGTTTCCCCCTGCGCCTGACGGAATCCAGTTGAGAAGTAGTTGCGGTTCAGGCCCAGCGACGCTGCGATGTCATAAGCGCGTACGCCCGCACTCATTCGTCGTATGGCCATTCGTTTCGCGCGGTTTACCCACGCCGGTGAGCTTCGCGAGTCTGCCGTCGGTGTTCTGCCGCCTGGGGAACGGTGGTTACACGTCTCCACTTGTCCGTCCCATCGCTTCACGGGACGCTACTGCCTAGAACCGCTTGGTCGCCTTGTTTACGACTGGTAGCGCTCACTGTTAAACGCCAGCGACTCCCCACCCTCTCTCCCTCTGGCACGCGTTCGTATAGCCGCGGCTCGATCTGTTGGTAGTGGGTCAGTTTGAAACTGACCCACTACCGATCTGTTGACGGCCTTGGATCCGTGTCTGCATGCTGATTGCCTACAGCTCGGGTGTACAGTGCACGCCCGACCACGGCGTCGAGCTCGGTCGCTGCGGTCGTGCCATGCTGGAGGCAAAGCACTGTTCGCAAGCCACGGGCCCAAAGATCAGCGCACAGATCCGATGGCGCCCACGCACCGACGAGGCCCAAACCGATGGCGATGCGGCGCACGATGTGGGCGGTGCCGTTCACTCCGAACTCGGAAATCAGGTAAACGTAGCCGTCGATCGGACTACCCAGCCGCGCCCGGGGAAACCAGCCACTGCCCATCCCTGCATACTCTCCCAGCGTGAACGCTCCGCTCACCAGGACATCAGCGGTCGAGATCGTCGTCCCGCCTGGCAGGTTGATGATTTCGACGCTGGGCGTCATCCCTCCGGTTAGGGCTGGTACGGATTCGATCGCGCTCAGCATCCACTCCATGATCGTGCTCGAGATCGGCGACCCTGTAACGGTCCACTCTGGGCAACTCTCATCAGGATCCAACCTCCCCCGACAGTCCAGTCGGTTCGCGAAGATGCGAAAGCGCGGTATTGCTTCCCAGCGCGATGTCCCGATGCCTCTCAATCCGTGGCGACTGGCGGCATCGAACAACTTGACGTCGAAATCGTCGCTCGCAGTGGGCAGAAGGTTCCAATCCGCGCGAATCGCCCCCGCAGACTTGGAGGCGACGAGCCACGTTTGACGGCGCCGGTAGCCCCTTTTCTTGAGCGTGACTTGCCAGACACTCCCGGCGTCGAACAAGCCCCGAATCCTGTAACGTCCTTTGTTGTTGGTCGTTGTTCTCCCCAAGCCCTTGATCTTGACCGTTACGCCTCCGATGGGCTCCCCGGAGTCGACCGCGACGAGCCTCCCTTTGACTACCGACCGAGGTGTCTGACCTAGCTGCGCAACGGCCAGAGCCGAGGCGGAGCAACAGGCCGCCATCAAGAAGCACAGCCCGACGCTAGCCAGCAGCCTCATTGCGTTCTCCCCCGCCGAGTCCTACCCGCCAAGACGGTCCATCCTATTCCCGACGACTGCATGAATCTCATCGTTGCCGTGCACCACCAATAGGTCAGATCTCCAAGGGTCATCAGTAGCCTCCTGGCAAGGTTTGTGGGTTCAACAGGGAAACTCGTGGTGCTTGCGGTTTGCGGAGGAAACGGGAAACCGGCCGCGATTCATTAGCACCAGGGACGTTCTTGAGCACGCGAGCTGACCATGGCAGCCAGGTACGACGGCTTCGAGATTCTCCCGGTCGACAGCGCGGTGCCGACGCGCGTGCGTCGGTCAACAGGGCGCGCCGAACTCTGGCCAACTTCCGGCCCTGCGCCAGGAAGTGCAGCTGAGCCAAGGAAACGTCGGGCGACCGGCGACCGCTAGACGCGGGCGCGGAACCTAGCGATAGGCGATAGCACCACCGCAGCCGCCGCATGCCTTGCCGTGGCCTTGGGCGAATGCGCCGTAGCCACCAACAAGGATGGTCTTGTTGGCGAAGGCTACCGACCAGCCGAGGAACTCGGACACCTCGGAGTTTGGGAACGTCGAGAGCAATTTGTCGCGCCGTACCCACCCGCTGCCGCGTCGCTTGAACAGGTACGTCGCGCCGTTGTCGTCGCCCCCCACGTCTTCCCAGGGCGCCCCAACCACCACCTGCTTGCCGTTGGTAGCCACGCTGAGGCCGAAGTAGTCGGTACTGCCGTCGGTACTCCCGTCGCCGGTAAGTGTGGTTGCGAGAGTCCATTTGCGGGCCTTCTTTCGGTACACAAAGGCTCTACCCTGCAGCTCCGTCGGGCGGCTCTCTCCCGACGCACCCACCACCAGCGTGCGCTTCCGGACCGACACGGAACTTCCGAACCGTTCATCCGGCCGTTCCGAGGGCGAAATCAGCCGCGTCGTTTCGCGCCACGTCGCACGACCGGCGCGCGCCCCCGCCGACCTGACGAACACGAATGCCGCGCCGGATCGCAGCAGGTCGCCCACGGCCGCGGTTGAACCCACTGCCACCGTGCCCCCGTCGACCGCGACGGAAAAAGCCGCGTCCTGCGTCCGCAGCGACGACCCCACGAGCGTGGCCTCTTCGGTCCAACCGTCTTCGCCACGACGAAACACATAGGCGCCGGGCGTGAGGGACCCGACCACGATGGTGTCGCCGGACACCGCGACCGATATGCCGAGTGCATCTCCTGGACTCACATCGGCGGAGAGCAGCTGTTGCGTCAGCGCCCAGCCTCCGGACTCTCTCTCGAACACGTAGGCGGCACCGCCATTCGCGCCGCCATCGTCGTCGGCCGGCGCGCCGACCACGATCGTGTCGCCGTCGATCGCCACGCTCTTGCCGAACTGGTCGCCGCGGCTGCCCGAGGGAGCGCGCAGCCGGAACGGCCCCGTCCAATCGCTACCTGCGCGCTCATAGACGTACGCCGACCCCTTCTTTCGTTCCGAGGACCTGACCGGCGACCCGATAACGGCGGTGTCGCCGCTCCCGGCCACCGCCATGCCGAACCAGTCGCCCCAGGCGCGATGATCCAGCAGGATCTCGGTGCCCACGCGACCCGCCTGGACAACGTCACCGCTGCAGAGGACCGCTACTACCGACAGGGCGAGAGTCCAACCGAGACGACTCGAACGAGGTGGGCGGCGCATACAACCTCCAACTTTCCGAGGAAAAAGCCGGCCCTATTATGCCTGCCGCGACGCCGCCGAGCATCAGCCAAGGCGTTTACTTTTGCCTTGCCGTTGGCGCGCCGTTGGCATCAGCCAGTTCGTGGCGGTAGTTGATCTCGATCTCGCGCTCGATGTTCTCGATGCGGTCATCGGGCTTCACGTGCGCCTCCAGCAACGTCTCCGTGTCGTAGGCCATATGGCCATAGCGCTCGCGGAATCGCGCCCAGATTTCAGGACCCGCATAGACGTCGTAGCCAGCCTCGAACGCGTACCGGGTGCCAACGCGATCGGCCTGCGCCTCCAGGTCGGCACCGTAGCCAATAGTCCACATTCGAGTGCCCGCGGCCGCGGCCACCTGACCGACATCGCGAGCGGTGCCGCCGGGCATCAGCCCGAGAAGGACGCTCGCTCCGACCGTCGCGAGAGTTTGCTGCCACCAGCTAGCGCCGGTGTCGCGGCGAGCATGCTCGTGCGTGTAGTGGGCCAGTTCGTGACCCAGAACGATCGCCAGCTCATCGTCGTTCAGCGCATCGATGAGCCCGGTGTTGACCCAGATCGAACCATTGGGCAAGGCAACCGCGTTCCACAGCTCAGCCTCCACGACGTAGACGCGTATCTCTCCAGGCGCGAGGTATGGCGGCCGCAACTTCTTCATCAGGCCCTCGACGCGCACCACCCGATCGTCGAAGTCGATGATGTCGCCAATGATGGCACGATGATCTCCTTCGTCCTGGAAGACGTATCCCACCTGCGCCCAGGCGTTCTCCAACTGGTTGGCCCTCGACTCCACCGACCCGGACAGGAACTCGCGGGTGTTGGGTTCGGATTCGATCTTGTCGGCGATGATGAGACCGTCGCTCACGCGCACGCCCTCGACCTTGAAGCGGTAGCCGAGCTCCACGTCGGCGGGGTTGGCGACCTCGTCGCCGACCATCTCGGTGCCTACCCAGATCCGCACGCGCTGCCCGTCGGAGATGAAGATCCCTCCCTTGCGAAACTCGGCGTAGGCCTCAATCTCGATGGGCAGACCCGCCGGCAGCGCCTCGCTCTCGAATACGGGGCGCTCACCCTCCTGCTGTTCCTGCTCTTCCTGCTGCTGAACGGGCGCCGCCACCGCGAGCGAAATCGCGCATGTCGTCAGCACCATAAACACGGCCGGCAACAAGCGGCCTGGTAGCGCGGAAATGCGCATGAAAGACTCCGAGAGTCGGCGGGAACGCCTCGACAGCAACCTACCATCCGGGATAACTACTCTGCTATGAGACATGCACCGCGCGCGTTTGCTTCCCTACTGACGATTCTGCCCTTGGCCCTGATCATCGGGCTGGCCCATGGCGCCACCGCGCGCCAATCTGCCCTCGAGTGGCAGCTGCAGGACTCCGGCGTCGAGATGAGCCTTCGCGGCCTGTCCGCGGTGAGCGATCGCATCGCTTGGGCGAGCGGTTCGAGCGGCACCTGGGTGCGAACGATCGATGGCGGCGCCTCCTGGCAGCACGGGCAGATTCCCGGTGCCGAGACGCTCGGTGTACGCGACATCCAGGCCTTCGACGAGCTGACGGCCGTCGCCCTGACGATCGCCTCGCCGGGTCGCGTCTATCGCACTCACAATGGTGGCGTGGACTGGGAACTGGTCTTTGAAGACGACCGACGCGAGGTGTTCTTCAACTGCATGGATTTCGCCGACGACCAGCGAGGCTATGCGGTGGGCGATCCCATCGACGGGCGCTTCCTCCTGATCGAAACGATCGACGGCGGCAAGAACTGGGAGCTGCTGGCAGAGTCACAGCGGCCCGAAGCCGCGGAAGGCGAAGCACAGTTCGCCGCCAGCGGCACCTGCCTGCAGGCGGAGGGCGACAACATCTGGATCGGCACGGGCGGCAGC
>JAJCXS010000133.1 GCA_029263335.1 Acidobacteriota bacterium
CTCGTCGAGCGCGGTGAGCTGGTGAAGGGCTACGAGTTCGCCAAAGGCCAGTACGTGATCTTCACCGAGGAAGAACTCGAAGAGGTGCTGTTCAAGGCAACGCACTCGATCGACATCAAGGAGTTCGTGCCGCTCGAGCAGGTGGATCCGATTCACTTCGAAAAGGCGTACTACCTGGGCTCCAATACCGGCGGCGAGCGCCCCTACCAGCTGCTCTCGACGGTGATGCGCGAGAAGAACCGTGCGGCGCTGGCCACATACGCCGCCCGCGGCAAGAACTACCTGGTGATGCTGCGGCCGTTCGAGAACGGTCTGATCATGCAGCAGCTCCGCTATGCGAGCGAAATTCGCGCCTTCGACGACATCGAGATCGGCGATGCCGAGATCGACAAGAACGAGCTGGCACTGGCGGAGCAGATCGTCGACCAGATCTCGAACGACAATTTCGAGCCGAGCCAGTACAGCGATACCGCGCGCGAACGGATGGAAGCGATCATCGGCAAGAAGATCGAAGGACAGGAGATCAGCGCCGCGCCCGAGGAAGAGACCGAAGGTCAGATCATCGATCTGATGGAGGCGCTGAAGAAGAGCCTGTCCGAACCTGCCGATGCCAAGCCGGCCCGCAAGGGCGCACAGCGCAAGGCATCGGCCAAGGCACCTGCGAAGAAAAGGGCCGCCGCCGGCAAGGCGAACGCCACAGCCAAACGGGCCAGAAAGAAATAGGTATCGACCGCGCACTCGCTAGCGGATACACGACCGCTGACGTCGCCCGGATGCTGGACCTCGAACCGTGGCGAGTTCGGCGGTTCGTAACGGCCGAGTTGGTGAATCCGCGTCGCGGCCCTCGTGGCGAGTACCACTTCGCTTTCGTTGACCTGGTGGTGCTGCGGACCGCGCGCGACCTCCTGCGCGAAGGCGTTCCGTTCGGTCGAGTCCGGCGTGCCCTGGAGAACCTGCGCGACACGCTGCCCGACGACCACTCGATTACCCAGCTGCGCGTCGTGGCCGATGGTGATCGTGTGGTGGTACGCGAGGAAGACACCGTTTGGGATGCCGAGTCCAGCCAGGTGCTGCTCGACTTCCATATCTACGAGCTGGCGGAGGCCCTGGTCCCGGTTCTGGCCAGCACCCCACCCCGCGGCCCGCTGCCGGAAGCGCTCGATGCCAGCGACTGGTTCGAGCTGGCATGCGAGCTAGAGGGAAGTTCGCCGGAGGAAGCCTGCGCTGCCTATCGCAAGGCGATCGCCGCCGACGCCGAGCACGTCGACGCGCAGGTCAACCTGGGCAGGCTCAAGCACGAGGCCGGCGATCTCGCGGCCGCTGAGGCACTCTACCGAGCCGCCCTTGCGCTTCGTCCCACCGATCCCACGGCGCGCTTCAACCTCGGCGTCGCGCTCGAAGACATGAACCGCCTTCAAGAAGCACGCAGTGCCTACCGCGAGACGGTCCTCGCCGACCCCAGTCACGCCGACGCCCACTTCAACCTCGCCGGTGTGCTCGAGCGTCTGGGGCAGAAGCATCAGGCGCTCAAGCACCTCAAGGCGTACCGCAATCTCGTGCGCGCCCACGGCGGCGAATCGGACGCCTAGCGAACGGTAGGCCAGCTCGGCTCAGCGCTGGGTGCCGGTCTCGTCGGAGTCTCGCGCCAGCGAGCGGAAGTACTCCTCGACGAGATCGCGATAGCCCTCCGGCACGCGGTCCGAGCCCGCCAGCTGGGGCCGCTCCCCGCCCGACGCGTCGGTAACGCGGCGCAGCCAGAACTCGAACAACTTCAGGCCATCGATCACATCGTCGCGTAGCTCGTCGAGGCCCCGCGTGGAGCCGGTGAACTCCTCGTTGAAATCGCGCATGGCGGCGATGACCTCGTCGAGGTCCGTTACCTGCACACCTTCCTGCGCCAGCGACTCGCGTAGTTGCTCGGCATCGGAGAGCCGCTCGTTGAACTCGCGCGCCATCTGCCGACGTCCCGGTGGGCCGGATGCGGAGCCGCCGAGGCCACCACCGTTGGCCGGAGCGCCACCCTCTCTCCCCTGGCCTTCACCCTGCTGCTCTCCACCCTGCTGGCCCGTACCCTCTTGACCTTCGCCTTGGCCCTCGCCCGCCTGACCGTTTCCCTGCTGGCTGTCCCCTTCGCCCGCTTCGTTCCCGGGCGTATCGCCCTCGGCCATGTCGCGCATGCGATCCTCGAACGACTCCAGCCGGCGTACGAGATCGCGCGTGTCGTCGAGCGCCGCGCCGAGCCGTTCGCTCTCGGGCCTCTCAACGGAGTCCTCCGCCGCGGCCAGGCGCCCCTCGAGGCTGGCGAGATCTTCGCTGATTTCCTGCTCGAAGCCGGCCGCGAAGCGCGGAGTCCGTTCCTGCACGACTCCCTTCGAATAGCGCACCTTGTCGGCGATCTTGCTGTCGCGCATCCACTCCGCGGCTTCCTGCAAGTCGCGGGATGTGCGCATCTGGTCGCCTCGCGACTCACGCGCCATGTCGTCGAGCTGGGTCTCCAGGTCACGGATGCCGTTCGCCAGGGCGTCCTTGCGCTCCATCAGCCCGTCGATGCGTTCGTCGGTGCGCCCGCCGGGCTCGCCCAGGCGATCCACTTCCCGCTCGATGCGGGCCTGCGCCTCGCGCATCTCGGCAAGGTCCTCGCGTGCCTGCGCCAGGTCACGGTCGAGCCTCCCGTCGCGCATGTCATCGAGCAGGCGGCGTGCGTTCTGCAATTCGTTCAGCGCGCGCGTTCCTTCGGCAGCGCCCTGCTGGCCGCTCTCCGTCGCCGCGCGACGCATGGAGTCGGCCGCCTCCTGCAATCGGTTCGCAGCATCCTGCAGGTCCGGACGAGAGTTCTCGCGAGACAGGCGCTGGAGTTCGCGGGCGAGTTCCTCGGCGGCGTCGGCGATCTCGCGCTGACCCGAGCCACGGCCGCCGCCACCCTGTGACGGGTTAGCACGCTGGCGTTCGATCTCCTGCTGCTGGCGTCGTGCCAGCTCCTTGAGCCGCTGTGCCGCCTCATCCACCGCGTCGTCGGCTTCTTCCTGCTGGCCACGTCGCACCGACTCGTACTGGTTCTCCATCTCGTCCATGCCGAAATCGAACATGTCGGCGATCGCCTCCATGTCCCCGCCGCCACCACCACCGCCCTGCTGGCCGGTGGAGATCTGCATCTCCCGGAACAGAGCATCGACCCTCTGCAGGGCACGCAGGGCGCGCTGTTCCACAGGCAGCGCCGCGGTGGGATCGGCGTCGTGCAGCAACTCTGCCGCCTCTTCAAGAGCAGTGGCCGCCTCGCCCAGGTATTCGATAGCGGCCATTGACGTCTCGGCATCGCCAACACCACCAAGCGTCGAGGACGCCTCTCGGGCCTTGTCCACCAGGGCCTCTTCCATCCCGGCGAGGAACTCGAGATCCTCCAGGCGGTTGCCGGTGCCACTCGGGCCGGGACCGCTGCCCGTCACAAGACGCCCGTCGCGCACGA
The DNA here is from genome assembly GCA_029263335.1 of Acidobacteriota bacterium. Lineage (GTDB taxonomy): Bacteria > Acidobacteriota > UBA890 > UBA890 > WLXD01 > WLXD01. The sequence continues at coordinate 3,464 of JAJCXS010000133.1, forward strand.
TCTTGAACGTCGCCGAGACGACCTCACGCTGTTGATCCGCCAGGCCGCTGTCGCGTGGCCCCCCGCCTCCAGCGCCACCGCCGCCAGCGTCAGCCTGCCGGAATTCGCGCTCGAACGGACGGACCTCGACGAAATACATGTCGGTCGCGGCCAACTGTGCCCCGCCGGCCGTCTTGTTGTCGGTCGCCTCGGCCCAGTAGGCAATGAAATCGCCGGGCTCGACGTCGAATTCCTCCAGGTAGAACGTGTGAGCACCGGTCACGTCCTTACGCACGTGCTCGCCACGACCCGCTCCCGGCCGACGGAACATGGAGACGCGCTGCTCCTCGCCCCCGTTGAGAGCCCACACCAGCTCGACGCTGTCGATGCCGAAGTCGTCCTCCACCGTAACCTCGGTGAATACCTCTTCCACGGCGGTCACCTCGACATCCCGGCCGGGGCGATCGAGCACGATGGTAGGCGGCTGGTCGCTGAGTACCTCGATGAGGTAGTCGGAGGACGCATCAATCCACTCACCGTCCGGGGTAAGCAGCTCGATGCGGTAGTAGCCGGGCGAGTCAACGGTAAGCTGGCCGACGAAGTTGCCGCCTGCGCTGCTCAACGGCACGATCTCGGGCTCGCTATCGCCGGTCGCGGCATCCACCACGATGCGCCCCTCCGGCACGGCAACGGTCGGCGTTACGGTGAGCGTGGCGCGGGTGCCGGCGAGCGCCGCGATATCGCCGCCGTCTTCGATGGTCTGCGGCGACAAACCGCTGTAGTCGGGAAAGTGCAGTTCGAGATCAACCTGGCCGACGTGCGGCCGGTCAACGACCGTGAGTCGATACACATCGGAACGAACGGCGGCGGCCTCGACGAAATACTCGACGTCACCCGCCACCCGGAACAGCATGAGCTCATGGCGCCCGCTGGCGGGATTGGGCGCCATCGGCTGCCGCTCCCAGTCGCCTTCGCCCACACGGTACGAGACCTCCACGATGTCGGCGCTGAAGCCCACCAGCCCGGCCGACACAACCTGGTCGCTGCCGCGCGCCACGTCGAGGCTTCCGGGCATCACGCCGATCGAATACGGCGTCTCGACCTCGGCGCCGGCGAACGGCCGGAACAACGCCGGCAGGCCGTGGCGCAAGAAGGCCGGATTGATAAAGAGCACCGCTGCCACCGTCAGCGCGGCGGCACCGAGATAACCACCCACCCTGCGCAGCTCGCCGCGCTCGACGTCCTTGCCATAGTCGATTCGACGACCGCGACGCACCGCATCTTCTACGACCTTGGCGACGAACTGCGGCGACACATCCTGCGGAATCTCCTGCCCCCCCAGTGCCCCGAACTCCACGGCTGACAGCAGGGCGGCACGCAGTTCGGCGTTTTCTTCCAGGTACAGGGCAACCTGTCGGTCGGTAACTCGCCGCGACAGGGGCCTGATGACGAATCGATAGGCCGCGTAGCCCAGTGTGCCGTAGGTCACGAGGCCAAGGAACAACACGGCCCACGGTCGATACCGCGCCGCGTCCACCCCCCAGGAGGCCGCCGAGATGGCCACCAGCGCGGCCGCCAACAACAGCGCCAGACCTCGCAGGAGCACCTTCAAACGCCAGCGCCAGCGCACTCGCCGCAGGATCCCGGTGAGCCGCCGGTATTCGAACGACTCCAGCGTGCTCAGCTTACGAACGGGTCTACGCGTCATCATGGCGCTCTGGGGGGAAGCTCGGATTCATCACCACCCCAGCTTGCATGAGGTGACAGGCGGTTGGCTAGGGCTGACTCGCCCAGGAGCAACAGAAGTGCGGCCACGACGAGATACCACCAGGCGGACTGGCCGGCCTCTACTCGCGCCGGGCTGACGTCGGCGGGCTCCTGGCCACTGACGTCGGCGCCGCTGCTCCAGGCCACCGAGGCCAGCAGTTCTTCGGGGTCGAGGGCGGTCAGATCGGCCTCACGCCGATCGAGATTCACCGCCAGGCTGGTCGGTCCCTCGGGCCCTTCCACCTGGTGGAAGCCCGGGCCGCGGTCCGTCGTCGCGGCTTGCCAGGGGTCTGCCTCACGATAGCTGGCGGCAAACTTGGCCACCTCGTGCACGAAGGGCACGAAGATCGGTTGCAGTGGGAGATCTGTCCAGAAGGTGTCGAGGGAACTCGTCCATACCATCACCCTGCCCTCACCCACCGGGAAGTGCATCAGTGCGGTGGCGCCGTCATCAAAGCGGGCCAGCACGCCCTCCTGCGGATCCGGGTCGAGCGCGCGATAACGGTAGAAGCGCGCGCCGGCCAGGTCACCGGCCTCGGGCGATCGGTAGGCCTCGAAGACGGGATGGGCGGTGTCCACAAAACCCAGCGTCGCCCCCAGGGCGCCACCACGATCCACAACGCCGGCGACCGCGAACGGCAGCAGATCCGAGACCCCCTCATCGGCCATCTCGGCCAGCCCCACCAGCAAACCACCACCAGCGCGCACGTACTCGTTCAGCGCTGTCGCCGACCCTGCATCCAGCGCCCCGGCATCGTTGAGCACGACGAGATCGTGCCCGGCCAGGTCGACGGCTCTGAGATCGCGCAACACCTGGCGGTCGACCAGGAACGCCGGGCGTGTGCCGACCCCCAAGGCTCGCTCCAGGTACAACGAATCGGAGGTCCCGGCCCCCGGGTTGTCGAGCAGCGCGACCGATAGCGCCGCGCCCGGAGACGCCACGGCGTGGAAGATGTCATCGCCGACGAGCGCATCCTCGGCCAGCCGCACCTCGAGGCGCACTTCTTGCTCGGACAAGATCGGATCGAACGCCAGCCGCGCAGCTCCCTCGCCCGGCAACGTTGCCGCCCGCCGCTGCACCTCCTCGCCGTCGACCAGCAGCACCACCGGCACGCTGCGCTCCTCGGCGCCGCCCTGACCGGTCAAACGTACCGTCACCCGCAGCCCTGGCCCCTCCGTCCCGATAACGTGATCGAGGGCAAGGTCGGCGACGCCGACGTTGGTAACCGGTCCTCCGACCACGCTCACCGGGCGCAGCACTGCGGACGCCGGCAGGCGGATTTCGATGTCCTCGGGCTGCCCGCTGCGCTGAAAGTCGCTAACCAGCACGATCTCACTGGCCAGCAGCGTACCGTCGGCGATGACTCGCGCCGCGGCGCGCAAGCCGGCCGCGTAGGAGGTCGCCAGGTCGCTCGGGCGCAGACCGTTCAGCAGGCCATCGGCGAGCACCGACGGCGGCTGCGACTCGACGAGAACCTCCGCCTGTTCGTCGAAGACGATCAAGGAAACCCGGTCGCCGCCTCGAAGCGCTCCAAGTTCGGCTCGCACGGCGGCCAGTGCAGCCTGCCAATGTCCGGCGTAGCTCATGCTCCAGCTGCGATCGAGCACCACCACCACCTCGCGGGCACCGCCAGCAGCCGCCGTCGGCAGCGCATCGCCGAAGAACGGTCTGGCAAACGCCAACACCAACAGCACCAATGCCAGCGACCGCGCGGCGAACAGCAGTCGATGGCGCAGCTGCTGTCGTTGCACGGCGCGATACGGGATGCGCTCGATGAACATCAGCGAGGGAAACTCGACCGTGTCCGTCTTGGGGCGATTGCGCAGATGTACCCAGATCGGTAGTCCGAGCGCCAGCGCGCCGGCAAGAAACGCGGGTACGAGAAAGGCCAGGCCCATCAGCGCACCTTCGTGAGTCGGTGGCGCATGGACATGTACGCGAACAAAGCGTGATCGAGCGGCTGCGAGGTGTCGAACAGCTGGTAGTCGATACGCCGCGGCCCCAGTTCGCTACGCAGTGTCTCGATGTGCTCGCCCACCATCTCGCGGTAACGCTCGCGCAGTCGATCCGGCAGCACCGGCACCGCCTCGCCCGTTTCCATATCGACGTAGTTGGCCGCCTCGTCGAACTCGAAGTCGATCTCTGAACGATCCAGCACATGGAACACGACCAGGTCGTGGCCGCGGTAGCCGAGACGCTGTACGGCGTCGAGTACCGCCCGAGGCGGCTCGTACAGATCGGAGATCAGGAGCATCATGCCGCGACGCCTGGAGGCATCGGCAACCTTCCACAGGGGACGCTCGAGAGCACTGTTGCCGCCCGGTTCCATACGGTCGAGCGTGTGCAGCACGAGATCGAGATGCTTGGCTGAGGGCGGTATGTAATCGACGATGTCGTCGTTGAAGGTCACCAGCCCGATGCGGTCGCGCTGTTTGCCGGCGAAGTACGCCAGGCTGGCCGTCAGGAAGCGCGCGTAGTCGATCTTCGGAATGCCGCTCTTGCCGAACGCCATCGACCGGGACATATCCAGCAGAACACTGAAGTTGGAGTTCGAATCGGCTTCGAACTGCTTGATGTAGAAGCGATCGGTACGGCCGAACACACGCCAGTCGATCAGGCGGATGTCGTCGCCGGGCATGTACTGACGGTGCTCGGCAAAATCGACGGAAAGTCCGCGATATGGCGAGCGATGCAAGCCGCCGACGAACCCCTCGACGACGGTGCGCGCCAGCAGATCGAGGCGATCGATCCGCGCCAGTACGCGCGGATCGATGAACCGCGCCCCCGGCCTTGACTCAACGGGTGAACGAACCGCCACGGTCTACCCCTACATCTCCGAACCGACGGGCACGGTGGCCTCGACCAACTTGTTGATCACGTCGGTCGAGGACACGCCCTCGGACTCGGCGTGGAAGTTCGTCAGCACGCGGTGGCGCAGCACTGGCAGCGCCAGGGCACGAATGTCATCGAAATCCACCGCATAACGACCGCTCATGAGCGCCCGGGCCTTGCCACCGAGCACCAGGTACTGCGCCGCTCGCACCGAAGCACCGTACTCGACCCAGCGGGTGACGAACTCGGGAGCGCCCTCGCCCGGACGGCTGGCCCGCACGAGATCGACGGCAAACCGCAGCACGGGTTCTGCCACCGGCACCCGCCGGATGAGGTGCTGATAGGCGATCATCTCCTCGGCTGTCACCACGGCCTCCAGCGTCGACGTGGTGTCGGACGTCGTCGATCGCACGACCTCCATCTCCTCGTCCAGCGGCATGTGGTTGATGATGATGTCGAACATGAAACGATCGAGCTGGGCCTCGGGAAGCGGATAGGTGCCTTCCAGCTCGATCGGGTTCTGCGTGGCAAACACGTAGAACGGGCCGGGCAGGTCGTAGGTCTCCCCCTGCACCGTGACGCGGTGCTCCTGCATGGCCTCGAGCAGCGCGGCCTGCGTCTTGGGGGGGGTGCGATTGATCTCGTCGGCCAGTACGACGTTGGCGAAGACCGGCCCACGCTGGAACACCAGCTTGCGGCGGCCGGTGTCAGGATCTTCCTGC
>JAJCXS010000134.1 GCA_029263335.1 Acidobacteriota bacterium
GATCCTCGATGCCGATGTAGTTGTCGAGCGATTTGCTCATCTTCTCGACACCGTCGGTGCCAACCAGGAGCGGCATGGTCAGCACCACCTGTGGCTCGAGGCCGTAGGCACCCATGATGTCGCGGCCTACCAGCAGGTTGAAGAGCTGGTCCGTACCGCCCATCTCCACATCGGCCTTCAGGGCGACCGAGTCGTAGGCCTGGGCCAAGGGATAGAGAAACTCGTGCAGGGAGATCGGCTGCTGCGCCTGGTACCGCTTGCTAAAATCGTCGCGCTCCATCATGCGCGCCACCGTGTACTTGGCCGCGAGCTTGATCAGGCCCGCGGACCCGAGCTCGTTGAGCCAGGTGGAGTTGAACTCCGTGCGCGAATGGGCCGGATCCAGAATCCGGAAGGCCTGCTCCTCGTAGGTGCGCGCGTTCTCCTGGATCTGCTCGGGCGTCAGCTGCGGGCGAGTCTTCGACTTGCCCGTCGGATCGCCAATCATCCCGGTGAAGTCGCCGACGACGAACACCACCTCGTGGCCGAAGTCCTGGAATTGCTTCATCTTGCGCATCACGACGGTGTGGCCGAGATGCAGGTCCGGTGCGGACGGGTCGAAGCCGACCTTCACCAGAAGGCCCTTGCCGCTCTTGGCCGAGCGTTCGAGCTTGGCCGCGAGTTCTTCCTCGCTCAGCAGATCGACGGCGCCCTGCCGCAGCAGGTCCATCTGTTCGTTCACACTCGGAAACGACACGAATCAGTTCCTTTCGTCGGATTGCGGCGCGGTTACCCTTGGAGCATACGACCTAGTCGCTATCAACCAGCACCCTGCGACCCGCCACACTCAGTCGCCCCTCGGCAAACAAGCGTACCGCTTCGGGATACAAACGGTGCTCCTGCTCGAGGATACGGGCGGCGAGGGTATCGGCATCGTCGGTGGCGAGCACCGGCACCGACGCCTGCAGAACGATCGGCCCCGCGTCCATCGCCTCGGTGACGAAGTGCACCGTACAGCCGGAGAAGCGAACGCCATGGTCGATCGCCTTCTGCTGCACGTCGAGGCCGGGAAAGGCCGGCAGTAGCGACGGGTGGATATTGAGAACCTTGCCCGGAAACTGATCCAGGAAGCGGCCCGTCAGCAGGCGCATGAAGCCGGCCAGGCAAACCCCTTCAGCACCATGGTGCGCCAGCGTCGCAGCGAGCGCGTCCTCGAAGGCTCCACGGTGCGCGAACTCTCCGGGCTCGACCACGGCCGTGGCCAGACCCGCCGCCGCCGCCTTCTCGAGGCCAGCAGCCGCGGGCGTGTCGGCAACGACGACCGCGACCTCCGCCGGAAAGTCGGCAGCCGCACAGGCTTCGGCAATCGCGACCATGTTGGAGCCGCGACCGGAGATCAAGACGCCAAGCTTCATCACCTGCTCGGTCGCGGCGGCGCGTGCGGGGCCCGACGCATCGAGCTGCGAGACCTCACAGGTCGACGCCCTCGCCCTCAACCACCGTGCCGATGCGCCAGGCGTCCTCGCCAGCCGCGCACAGCTGCTGCACTGTGGCCTCGGCGTCGGCTTCAGCAACGGCGGCGATCATGCCGACTCCCATGTTGAACGTCGCCCACATGTCTTCCTGGGGAACACCACCCAACTGCTGCAGGGAGGTGAATATGGGCTGCACCTGCCAGCTGGTGCTATCGATCTCGGCGCCGAGGCCGTCGCCGAGCATCCGCGGCAGATTATCGGGGATTCCCCCACCAGTGATGTGCGCCAGGCCGCGCACCACACGGCTCTCGATCAGCGGCGCCAGCGCGGTCACGTAGGGGCGATGTGTCCGTAATAGCTCCTCAGCCACCGTGCGGCCCCACTCTGGGACATGCTGATGGATGTCCATTCCCGCAACATCGAACAGGATCTTGCGCACCAGCGTGTAGCCATTGGTGTGCAAGCCGTTCGACGCGAGGCCGATGAGCGCATCGCCGGCCTTGATGTGGGTACCATCGAGCGGCTCAGGATGTACGGCGCGCCCGACGATGAAGCCCGCCAAGTCGTACTCGCCGGCGGCATACATGTCGGCCATCTCGGCGGTCTCGCCACCGAGTAGAGCGCAGTTGCTATCGCGGCACGCGCGGGCAACACCGGCTACAACCTGCTCCACGACGCCGGGCTTCATCTCGCCGAGCGCCAGGTAGTCGAGGAAGAACAGCGGCAAAGCCCCGGATGCCAGAATATCGTCGGCACAGTGCGACACCAGGTCGTAGCCCACCGTGTCGTGGATATCCGCCATCACGGCAACCTTGAGCTTCGTTCCGACTCCGTCGGCCGAGGCTACGAGAATCGTCGAGTCGGTGCCGCTATCGAGCCGGAAACAGCCGCCGAAGGCGCCGAAATCGCCGACGACACCCTCCGTGTACGTGCCGCGGACGAGCTCCGAAATGCGTGTCTTCGCGTCGTCGGCCGCGGCTCGATCAACGCCGGAGTCCTTGTAGGTCAGTCGCGTCGCATCGTTCATCCGATCTCTCGTCCTGCCGGGCCGGCCCCGGCGGGGGTAAACAGCTCCATCTGTGTCGATAGCTCGTCGCTAAGCGGCGTCGGGTAGTCACCCGTGAAACAGGCTGTGCAGTACTCGGCCTCGCCGCTGGTGACCGTCTGCCGCAATCCGTCGAGCGACAGGTACGCCAGCGTGTCGGCGCCGATGCGCTCGCGAACCTCCTCCAGCGACAGGTTGGCGGCGATGAGGTCCTCGCGGCGCGGCGTATCGATACCGTAATGACACGAAGACACGTACGGCGGCGAGGAGATCCGCACGTGCACCTCGGCGGCTCCCGCGGCACGCACCATCTCCACGATCTTTGCCGACGTGGTGCCGCGCACGATCGAATCGTCGACCAACACCACGCGCCTGCCCTTGATCAGGCTCTCCACGGGGTTGAGCTTCACCTTTACGCCGAAGTGTCGAATCGACTGGCGCGGCTCGATGAACGTGCGGCCGACGTAGTGGTTGCGAATCAAGGCGAGTTCGAACGGAATGCCGGTGGCTTCGGAGTAACCCTGCGCTGCGTAGACGCCGCCATCGGGAACCGGCACCACGACATCGGCCTCGACGGGCGCCTCGGCTCCCAAGGTGCTCCCCATGCGCTTGCGCGCCTGCATCACCGAATCGCCGTAGAGCCGGCTATCCGGTCGCGCGAAGTACACCTGCTCGAAGATGCAACTCTTGCGCGCCTGCTTCGCCCAGGGCAGGTGCGAGACGTATCCGGCGGCGGCGCCGCCCGCACCGGCTGCCACGATGTCGATCGCCTCCCCTTCAGCACGTGCGTCCTGCGACAACACGATCACCTCGCCGGGCTCGAGGTCACGCACGAATTCGGCGCCAATCAAGTCGAACGCACACGTCTCAGAGGCCAGCACCCAGGCACCTTCCAGGTGACCGATCGACAGCGGCCTGAAGCCGTACGGGTCGCGCGCGGCGAGCAACTGCGTCGGCGTGAGCGCGGTGATCGCATGAGCACCCTGCACGCGACCCAGGGCATCGACCAGCGCGTCTTCGACGATCTCCTCGGTGCTACGGGCGAACAGATGCAGCACCACCTCGGTGTCGCTGGTCGAGCTGAAGATCGCACCGTTGTCCTCGAGCGCCTTGCGCAGAGCCTGAGCGTTGACCAGATTGCCGTTGTGCCCCAGGGCGATCGCACCGCGCCGCGATTCGATGCGGATCGGCTGCGCGTTCTGCAGCCTGCTCGATCCCGAGGTCGAGTAGCGAATATGCCCGATCGCCGAACGGCCGGGCAATCGGTCAAGGCACGCCTCTGTGAACAGGTCCGCTACCTGCCCCATGCCACGTTCGACGAACATGGCGCCGGCGTCGACACTGGCGATGCCGCCGCTCTCCTGGCCCCTATGCTGCAGGGCGTACAGGCCCAAATAGGCGATCCGACTCGCCTCGGGATGGCCCATGATGCCGAAAACGCCGCACATGTCAGTTGTTCTCCATCGCCTGTGCCAGGGCTCCGGACCATGTCGCGTAGAGCTCCTGGATGTCCTCTTGCACCGGCGTTTCGCCGGCAACATCGATACGCAGCTGAGCTGCTTCGGTGACCTTGCCAATCGCGGCAATCGGGACGTCGTGCCGGGCCGCCAACGCCGCCAGTGCAACGTCGTCGCCCGCGCGCGAGCTCACCACCACACGGCTGGCGGTCTCGCCGAACAGCGCGGCGTGGACCCCGTCCCCTGAAGCGCGGATCTCGACCTCGGCGCCCAGCAGCCCGGACAACGCCGACCGCGGCGCCGTCGCCTGTGCCGCATCGGTGCGCGCAGCCTCGGGCGTAGCAAAGCAGGCCTCGGCAAGAGCAACGGCGAAGCCGCCGTCGCTGCAGTCCTTGGCGCTGGCCAGCAGTCCCTCGGCAGCCGCTGCAACCAGGAAGCGCTGCAATCGAGCTTCCAATTCGAGATCGAGCGCGGGAGGCGCGCCCGCCCGTCGATCGTGGAATTCGCGAACGTAGGCACTACCGCCCAAACCGGCGTCGGAGACGTCCACCGCGCCGACCAACCACACGGTATCGCCAGCCGCGACAAAGCCTGAGCGCACGCTCGCATCGTAGCGATCGAGCTTGCCGACCGCGCCCACCACGGGCGTTGGCAAGATGGGCGTCTCGACGGTTTCGTTGTAAAAGGAGACGTTGCCGCCCGTGACCGGCACGTCCAGCGCCCGACATGCCTCGCCCATGCCCTGCACCGCAGCGGCAAACTGGCCCATGCGCTCTTCGATCTCCGGGCTGCCGAAGTTGAGGCAGTTGGTGATCCCTAGCGGCTTGGCACCCGTGCAAGCAACGTTACGGCAGGCCTCGGCCACCGCAAGTTGCGCGCCCCTGCGCGCGTCGAGTCCCGCGTACCAGGGGTTGCCGTCGAGCGAGATGGCAACGGCGGCGTCGCTACCGGCTTCCTTGAGCCAGATCACAGCCGCCTCGCCACCGGCGCGCTGGACAGTGTTGTAGCGGACGGTCTGATCGTACTGTTGAAATACCCAACGCTTCGAGGCGATGTTCGGATCCTGCAGGAGCGTCTTGAGCACCTCGGCGGGATCGACATCACACGGCAGGTCGGCGCCGCAAAGCGCCTCCGGGGGGTCGGCGATCGTGTACGGGCGGCTGTAGCAGGGGCCATCCTCAGCTAACGAGTGCGCCGGCACCTCGGCCACCATCACGCCGTCCTCGAGCACGCGCAGCAGGCCGTCGTCGGTGACCTTGCCGATCACCACGGCGTCGAGATCCCACTTGCCGAAGATGTCCATGACATCGCCGATCATCTCGGGAGTCGTCACCAGCATCATCCGCTCCTGCGACTCCGACAGCATCACCTCATAGGGGCTCAGGCCCGTCTCTCGGCGCGGCACGAGCGCCACATCAATCTCCATGCCGTTGCCCGAGTTCGACGCCATCTCCGATGTCGCGCAGGTAAGACCGGCCCCGCCAAAGTCCTGCATCCCCACCAACAGGTCCTTGTTGATGATCTCGAGGCAGGCTTCCATCAGCACCTTCTCGGTGAACGGGTCCCCTACCTGTACGGCCGGGCGCTTCTCGGCGGCCTCCGCGTCGAAGGTCGCCGAGGCAAGCAGGCTGACGCCATAAATCCCGTCGCGGCCCGTCTTGGCACCAACGTAGATCACCGGATTGCCGACACCATCGGCCACCGCCTTGACGATGCGGTCGGCCGGCGCGATGCCGAAACACATGGCGTTAACGAGAGGGTTCTTGTCGTACGACGGATCGAAGCAGATCTCACCGCCAACAGTGGGGATCCCCATGCAGTTTCCGTAACCCGCGATCCCGCCGACGACGCCATCGAGCAAATGGCGGTTCTTGCCGGAGTCCAGCTGTCCGAAGCGGAGAGAATCGAGCAGCGCCAGCGGCCGCGCTCCCATCGTGATGATGTCGCGCAGGATGCCACCGACCCCGGTAGCAGCACCCTGGTAGGGCTCGATATACGAGGGGTGATTGTGGCTCTCCACCTTGAACACGCCCGCGATGCCATCGCCAAGATCCACCGCGCCGGCGTTCTCGCCGGGCCCCTGGAGCACCGCATCGCCCTCGACCGGCAGCGTCTTCAGATGCACGCGCGAACTCTTGTACGAGCAGTGCTCCGACCACATTACCGAGTACATGCCGATCTCTGTCACCGTTGGCTGACGATCGAGAATCTCGCAGACCTTGGCGTACTCGTCGGAGGTCATGCCGTGTTCGAGTGCGATCGCCTCGCTGGCGAGGTCGCCCTGGGGTCGTGGCCGCTCGGCAATCTCAGACATCGGCGATCACCTCGAGCGGTTCCGTGTTCTCGGCGGACGCCATGCCCGTTAACGCAACCCGCAGCGATTCGAACATCAGGCGCCCGTCGGCCGAGCCGAGCTCTGGAGTGAGCACCCGCTCCGGGTGAGGCATCAGACCCATTACGTTGCCAGCCCGGTTTCGCAGCGCTGCAATATCGTTAATCGATCCGTTGGGATTGTGCTCGGCTCCACGCTCTCCGTTCGGGCCACAGAATCGCATCACCACCTGCTGATGTTGCTCGATGTCAGCCAGCGTGGCCTCGTCGGCAAAGTAGTTGCCCTCGTAGTGGGCCATGTTCAAGCGCAGAATCTGGCCTTCGGCGTAGGCGTTGGTGAACGGGGAGTCGGTCTTCTCCACCTGCATGCGGGTGTCCTGGCAACGGAACTTCAGGCCGTCGTTGGCGAGCAACGCGCCCGGCAGCAGGCCCATCTCGACCAGGATCTGGAAACCGTTGCAGATACCCAGCACCGGCCCGCCGTCGGAAGCAAAGCGCTCCACCTGCTTCATCACCGGCGAGAACTGAGCTATGGCGCCACAACGCAGGTGATCGCCATAGGAGAATCCGCCGGCCAGAATGAGCGCATCGCAGCCGTCGAGAGACTCCTGCTTGTGCCACACCAGTTCGGCATCCAGCCCCACGAGGCGACAGGCATAGACTGCATCCTGCTCGCAGTTGCTGCCCGGATAGTAGACAACCCCCACACGCATCAGGCGCGCCCCTCTTCCTCTGTCACGAGACCCTCGCCCGCCGACCCCTCGTCGAGCAGCTGGATCTCGTAGTCTTCGATAACCGGGTTCGCGAGCAGGTCCCTGGCCATGCTCTCCAGCGCCGACCTGGCCGCCGCCGGATCGTTGGTCTCGAGTTCGACGTCGAAGACCTTCCCTTGCCGCAAGGACCCCACACCTTCGTAGCCAAGGTTGTCCAGCGCCTTGCCAATTGTCACGCCCTGCGGATCGAGCACCTCACGCTTGAGACGCACTACAACCTGCCCCCTCATCTAGTCGTCTCCTGCCCTTGGTCGGCCATTCTGTGTTCCGTCACGTCAGATCCGGCTCAGGCGGGCGCCCCCAGCGCTCGCGCGAAGATCGTGTCGATATGATGCAGCACCTTGTCAACGTCGAAACAATCGGCGAGGTCCTGGGCGCTCAACTGCGCGCCGATCTCCTCGTCAGCCGCTAGCACCTGCCGGAACGGCTCGCCGGTTTCCCAGCAGCGCATGGCGTTGCGCTGAATCATGACGTAGGCCTCGGAGCGGATGACGCCGGACGCGATGATCCGCTCGAGCACCCGGCTGGAGAACACCAGACCGTTCGTGTGATCCAGGTTCCGCTGCATGTTCTCGGGGTACACGTGCATGCCGGCGATCACGCCGCGAATCCGGTGCGTCATGAAATCCAGCAGCATGCAGGCGTCGGCCAGCGCGACTCGCTCTACCGACGAGTGCGAGATATCGCGCTCGTGCCACAGCGCGATGTTCTCCAGCCCGGTGCCCGCGTAGGCGCGGACCAGGCGCGCCAGACCGACGAGATTCTCGCACTTGATGGGATTGCGCTTGTGCGGCATGACCGAAGAGCCCTTTTGCCCCTTGCCAAATGGCTCTTCTACTTCGCGCACCTCGGTGCGCTGAAGTCCGCGGATCTCGGTCGCGACGCGCTCGATCGCCGCCGCCGCGATGGCCATATGTCCGAGCATCTCGGCGTGACGATCGCGCGGTACGACCTGAGTCGAGACCGGCTCTACTGCCAGATCGAGCGCCGCCAGCGCCTCCAACTCAACGCCTGGATCCACCGTGTTGTAGGTGCCCACGGCCCCGGAGATTTGACCATGGGCGACCACCTCACGGGCGCGCCGCAGACGCTCCCCGGCCCGGACGAACTCCTGGTGCCAGCCGAGGATCTTGAGCCCGAAGGTCGTCGGCTCAGCGTGAATACCGTGACTGCGGCCCACACATGCGAGCCCCTTGAACTCGACGGCCCGCACCGCGAGGAGTTCAACGAGGTCATCCCAGGCACCCAAGATCATGTCGAGCGAGCGCACACAGCGCAGCGCCAACGAGGTGTCCAGCACGTCCGAAGACGTCATGCCCAGGTGCAGATAGCGGGCCGCCGGGCCCACCTGCTCTTCGATGGCCTCGAGAAACGCGATGACGTCGTGGCGAGTGCGTCGCTCGATCTCGAGCACGCGCTCGGCCGCTGGAGGCTGAGCCGCGCGCAGCTGTTCCATGGCGTCGGGCGGAATGGTGCCGCGCTTGGCCATGGCCTCCGCGGCGGCAAGCTCCACCTCGAGCCAACTGGCGTAGACGGCCCCATCATCCCAGAGACTCTGCATCTCCGGTCGGCGGTAACGAGCGATCATGGGTCGTGCCTTAGCAGCCTGTGGCAGAAGCCTGGTAACGGCAGAGTGGGATCGACGGGCCGAGACTGGGGGCGGCAGGGGGCATTGTATGCCGCCTCGGCCGGACCCGCGAGCGGGGGCGGCGCTTGCCTCGTGGTTAGCCGAAACGCGGGTGTTCGTCGAGTGATTTCTGCAGTGCTTCGACGGCATCGCTGCCACCGACACATCCTGCCGACAACGGGCCCGCGAAGAGTCGTTGTGCGCAACGACGAATGTCCTCCACCCCGACCCCGTCAATCGACTCGAGAATCTCGTCAAGGCTGAACGTCCGGCCAAACCCTATCTCCTGGCGAGCCAGGTTGGCCATGCGTCCAAACGTCTGCTCGAGCGACAGCATCAGGCCCGCCTTCACCTGATCTTTAGTGCGTGCCAGCTCTTCCTCCTGCAGCGGCTCATCGCAGAGGCGCTGCAGTTCGACTTCGATCAGGTCGAGCACCACGTCGGCCGACTGTGGCCGCATCGCAGCGCCGATCCACACGTAGCCCGTGTCCGAGTAGCTCGCCACCGACGAATAGACGTTGTAGACCAGGCCGTGCTCTTCGCGGATCGTCTGGAACAAGCGCGACGAAACTCCCCCGCCCAGCAACGTGTTGAGCAGATAGGCGGCAAACCGGTCGTCGTCTCGTAGTGCCGGACCCGGCCCGGCCACGTACAACTGAACCTGCTCGACGTCTCGCTTGATGGTCTGCACGTGCGGAGTTATCGACGGCTCGGTGCGCGCCAATCTTGGCTTGCCGGCCGGCAAGGCGCCGAGCCGCTCCGCCACAAGATCTGCCACGGCGTCGTGGTCGATGTTGCCGGCGGCCGACACCACCATGTCGGAGCCGCCGATGTCATTCATCCAGTCGCAAAGATCGTCGCGGCCGAAGCGGCTCACCGTTTCCGGCGTCCCCAGTATCGGCCTGCCCAGCGAGTGACCGTGCCAGAATCTGCGCTGGAAGGCCTCGAAGAGCACATCCTCCGGATCGTCCTCGGCGCCGGCAATTTCCTCGAGAATCACACCGCGCTCACGATCGATCTCCTGCGGGTCGAAGCAGGGCCCGGTGGTGAGGTCGGCTAGCAGACCAAAGGCCTCGGGCAGACGCTCGTCGAGTGCCTGAGCGTAGTAGCCCGACAGCTCGTGAGCCGTGAACGCGTCGACATTGCCGCCCATCGAATCGATCTCGAACGCGATCTGTCGAGGCGACCTGTCGGCCGTGCCCTTGAACAGCATGTGCTCGACGAAGTGCGCAACGCCATTCTGCTCGGGCAGCTCGTCGCGCGACCCGCGTTTCACCCAAACGCCCACCGAAGCGGAACGCACCGTCGTGATGCGTTCGGTAAGAAGCGTCAGACCGTTGTCGAAGCGACGCACTCGTATGGCTGCGGGGTCGAACATGATCGGGGCAGAGTAGCCGCTCTGTCGTCCCAGCGTCTGCGCTCGACGTAATCCGCCAGACTCGCCTCTCGTCACGGACCGGCGCGTGCCGAGGCCACCTAGTGCAATCGCCGGACCTCCGCGGCGGCGACCAGCACTCGCGCTCCGGCCGAAACTCGGGCATTACGGAACCAGGCGTCCACCGCCACGTCGAGCAGGACATTGGGATCAGCACCTCCGCCCAATCCGCGCCCCTCGCCGTCCGGACCAATGACGCGGGCGATGACGACCGCCATGCCGCGGCCATTGCCACCACCAGGTGCCGGCGCGGCGGTCACCTCGGGCCAGCCCATCACCGGCGACGACACCACACCAGCGAGCCCGGCGGATCCCGTCGCCGTGTCCATCCCGTTGACCAGGCGCAGGGGCGCGCCCACGGCCGGTACCGCCAGCGCACCGGAGCCCAGACCGGCCACAACCTGCGCGATACCGATCTCGGCCAGGTGCCGGGCTTGCTCCGACTGGGCCCGGTAAACAGCGGCCGCGCCGCCCGCGGCAGCAGCCAGCGTGGTGATGGTCACCAGGGCGGTGAGCGCTGCGGTAGCCGCGATCACGACCAGGACGGCCAGACCGGAATCGGTTCGCCCCGAGTCACCGCCCGTGCTCATTGGCGCCATGCCCAGCCTGCCGCGCCGACCGCACCGTCATCCACCAGGCACCTCACGAACCCAGCCGCGACGGGAAGCGTCGCGCGGTTCCAGGGCGCGAACGGCGGGTTGGCCACGCCGCTTCCATCGCGATCAACCGCGTACGCGAGTTCGACGCCGGCCAGCCCCTCCACGACCGGCTGCCAATTGCCACCCTCATCCCGACGACGCAGATCGATGCCCCGCTCCCCGGCGGTGAAGGCCACCTCGCGCCAACGCACCGGCACCAGCGCCCGCACCGGCAGCGGCAGCCGCGGCGCGGCGCCGGACGGCCAGAGGGCATGCAGCCGAGTTCCCGCCGCCGTCGTGTCGATCGCAACAACCTTCCCAAGCACCGCGACTCGCCCCCTGGCAGGCAGAGCTACAACCAGGGCACCGGGAACGAGAGCACCCCGAGCGCGGGCGGTGGCAATTCGATAGCTACCGTCGGCATCGACCGCTACCTCAGCCGCGTCTTCGACCGGCTGCAACAAGACAGCGCCGTCACTGCGCGGTTCCATCCGATGGCGGAGGCCACCTTCCGCATGGAGGGTGTCGACACCTTCGAGCCCGTCGAACGCCTGCTGCAGGTTGCGCTGCAACACATCGCGACAGGCGCGAGCGAGCGCCACGCGATCGACCCGATCGCGCGCCCGGGTCGATGCGGCAGCGCCGTTCACCAACAGCGTGAGCGCCGCAGCTCCCACCAGCGCAGCGCAGACCGAGGCCACCAGCAACTCGACGAGCACGTGCCCCCCGTCCCGGCTCATCGCTGCACCAGCAGCCCCGGCTCGCGCAGCTCTGCCGACAACTCCCCCGCCCCCACGCCGCAGCGAGCCTCGATCCAGGTTAGCCCGCCGGCAACACTGCTCACCCGGAGCCAGCACGTGGCGGTCGTGGATGCGATCGAGGCGTCTCCGACCGCTTGCCAACCGTTGTCCCCCGTCGCCCCGAAGACGAGGGCGGCGCCCGCCTCAGCACGAATCGCGGCTTCACGATTGCGCTGCACGGCACCCGCAGCGAGCTGCTCGGCCTGGCCGAGGGCCGCGGCAACCCCCAGAGCGCCCGCGGCCAACAGAACAACGCCGACCACCGCCTCCACCAGGAGGTAGCCGTCGGCGTGAAGCGAGCGAGTACGAACGAGCGCGCGGCGACTTTCCATGGCCACCAGAGACGGCCACGGGATCACCTATTGGGAGGTCCCGCCGAAGGAATGCGAGGCGAGGTGGTGAGCGACAGTGCGCTGTCGGGGGGGACGATCGCAACCGTCGCCCACCACCTCGTCGCGAAGAGGAGGACTGGCAGGGTCTAGCAAGCGCCTTTCGGGCCTGAAAGCGAGCACGGATTAGTGAAGCCTGGGCCGCCTACGGCGGCAGGAGGGATTGCCCCCGCGGGTGGACCGGGCCGGCTAGTTGCCGTTGCTCTGATGCTGTACTTGAACCCTGCCAGTAGATCGATTGATCGAAAGAAGGAAGACGTCGCCAATGGCGTTCGCCATGTGAATCGTGTCGGTCGTCGCCGTCGAGTCATTGAGGCTGCCGTCCGAGTGGAAGATCATCTCGTCGCCCGGCACGTTGACCGCATCGGCATTACCCGAGAACAGAACGCCGTTGGGAAGCGTGTGCGCCATTGCCTCGAGCGCCGTACCGGTCGCAGCGTCGCCCTGATACAGGGTGTAGGTCCCCGCGACGGCATCAAACGCAATGGAAAAATCGGTGCTCTGACTCACGGCGCGCATGCGCTGCAGTTGAATCAGCGAAGCCAGCTCTTCGGCAGCTGTCCGCACCCTGTAGCGGTCGAGCCACTCCTGCATCGTGGGCAATCCAACGCCGGCAATCAGCCCGACGAGTGCAAGGACAACCGTTAGTTCGATCAGCGAGAACCCGCCCTCGCCACTACCCGCGACCATCCCCCGTCGCTTGCTCATCGTTAGTCACTCCAAGTCATCAAATGATCTGATGAGTCGGAGTTTAGCTACGCTGATCAGCCTAGAGCAGACGAATGCAGGCCGAGTCCGGATGCCGCCGGACAGGAGGGTTCGACGGCATTCAAGCGCGGATAGGCCCGGCCCGCTGGGGCTGCGTGCGGTCCGTTCCGGGCCGTTTCGGCCCGCCATGGACAGGCGCGGACATAGCTCTAGACCAGCCGCAACGAGTTGATACGAGCCACCGCGGGTTATCCGGTCGCGGCGAAGGTGCTCCAGTACCAGGCGAAGATCTGCGGGCCGCGGAAGGCCACGAGCACGCCAGCGGCGGCGAGGAACGTGCCGAAGGGGAGGGCATATTCCCAGCCCTTGCGCGACACCGCAATCATCGCAACGCCGACGACACTTCCCACCAGCGAGCCGACGAAGATCGTCATCAACGCGCCCTGCCAACCGAGAAAAGAGCCGACCAGGAGCATCATCTTCACATCACCCATGCCCATGCCTTCGCGGCCGCGCAGCTTCAGATACGCCCAGGCGACGAAGTAGAGCAGGCCGCCGCCGAGAAAACCGCCGATGAGGGCGTCGAGCCACTCGACGCGCGGGTCGAAAAAGGACAGCGCCAGACCAACGACGGCACCCGGCAGCGTAATGACGTTGGGCAGAATGCGGTGATCAACGTCGATCAGGGCGAGAACTACCATCAAGTAGCAGAACAGCGCCACCGAGACCGTGCTGATCGTCAGTCCCCACTGCCATACCGACAGCGCCAGCAGCCCGCCGCCCAAGAGCTCGACCAGCGGATAGCGAACCGAGATCGACTCGCCGCATGACGCACAGCGCCCGCGCAGCATGACCCAGGAGAGCACCGGGACATTTCTGCTCCACGAGATCTGCGTCTCGCAGCGGGGACAGCCCGAAGGCCGCAGCAACGAGATCCCCAGCGGCACGCGGTAGATCACCGCGTTCAGGAAAGAGCCGAACAACAGCCCGAAGACGAAAGCCGTGCCGACGGCGAAACCATCTACTGTCACGGCGCACTCCTGCGGAACCCGTGGAGGGAGGTCATGGGGAAGGTCAACGCGCAGCTCGAGATTCCGACTCGCGCGGATCGACGACCTGGCCCGTCGAAGCTTCGTAGGTATACGGCTCGCCGGTCGGAAGATCGGGCACCACCCGCAGGTAGCCCTCGGTCACCAGCACGGCAAGTGTGGTCGGCAGCCGCCCGCGGTCGAGCTGAAAACGACGAATGGCGGTGCTCAGGTCGGCGATGTCGAGCTCGACCTTGAGATCGTAGACATGCTGCCAGGCGGCGGACTCGATCTTGGCATCACCCGACTCGCGGGCCCCCTCGTAGATGTCGGCCCACAGGGCAAGCGCCATGCGCCGGTCGCCGACGAACTCCGCCATGCCCGCGCGCATGCGCCCGATCACTGCAGGCGCTCCAGGGAGCGCCGACGCCTTGTCGAAGTACTCGGAAGCGAGTTCGTGATCGCCCAGACTCATCCACGCGTAGTAGCCGCTTTCGAGCGGGTAGATCCATCCGGTCGGGTTCTGTGCAGCGCCCTTCTCGAGCAGCCGCATCGCCATCGGGGCATCGCCGAGATCGGAGCCCATCATCAGGGCGCCGGTCAGGTAGGCGTCCTCGTATTGCGGGTCAAGATCCGTAATGACATCGAAAATGCGCCACAGATACTGACGCCCCTCCTCGGCCACCTGATGGCCGTAGTACTGGATGCTCCACAGGTAAAGCGCATCGGCGATGAGCGCTTGATAGCCGAGACTGGCCGCACTCAGATAATCGCCTGTGGGCAGGAAGAGCAGCACGTCGGGATCCGCCCAGCGCGCCCTGCGATAGTCGATCGACATCTGCGGCATGACCCAGCCGCCAATGCAGACCAACAGTACGGCCCAGGCCGCCAGGTCGCGCCCGCGGCGCGGCAGTCGGGTCACGTCAGATCCCGCCGACGGAACAAGATCGTCGCAATGGTCAGCATGCCGGCCGAATAGGCAAGTCCGTAGCCGATCGCATCGAGCACGTAGTCGCGGCCAACGGGTAACCCATGGACAACGCGGCTGCGGACGTTGAATGTCTCCAGGTCCGGCAGTGCGTAGTACAGCATCGACACCAGGTACTGCGTGGCAGCGCCCGGAGCTACCTCGACGAAACTGGCCAACCCCCACGTGAGATGTCCGACCACGTACACGGCCACGGTGAACACCGCAGCCAGCATGGGAGTGGTAAAGCTCGAGAACAGGATGGCCACCGCGGTGATGATCGACAACTCCATGTAGGTGAGCAGTACCGCGGCAAGGAGGTGCACGGGGAACTCCCCTGCCTTCCACCACACCAGGGCCAGGTAGAAGACCGCCATCAGACCCGTGACGATCGCCAGTGTCAGCATCAGACCGCAGTACTTGCCCACCAGGAACTGCCAACGGCTGACGGGCTTGGCCAGCACCGCATAGATCGTCTTCTTCTCCACTTCCTTGTGCACCAGCGTGATGCCGATGAAGATCGCGATCATCGTGCCGAACAGGGCCAGAGCGCCAAGACCGAGGTCGGTAACGATCTTCAGCTCGCTGCCGACCGTTAGCCACGACAGCACCGTCGAGGCCGCCATCATGGCAAACGCGAACAACACGAAGAGCACGAGAATTCGATCGCGCACTGCCTCCTTGAAGGTGTGCGTGGCAATCGCCGCGATCCGGCCGATCATGCCGGGCCCTCGGAACCGGTTCCGTCGGCCAGGCGACGGTCTCCGCGAATCGTCCCGATGAAGAAGTCCTCGAGCGTGTGCCGATGAGGCGAGACCTGAACGACGCGTCCACCGGCCTGCCGCACGATATCGATCCAGCGGTCCAGGTCGTCCGCATCGGTGATGCGGAAGTAGAGGCGATCGCCCTGCGTGGCTCGACACCGGTAGCCGGGCACCTGCTCGGCCTGCAGGTCGTCGCAGGTCGCGTCCCAGTACTGGACGCGGCCTTCGAGAAGCTCGTCGACGCCCGACTCGCGCACAATCTTGCCCTCGAACAGAAGCCCGACTCGATCGCACAGCGCCTCGGCGTCCGCGAGAATATGGCTCGAGAACAGCACCGTGGTACCGCGTGCCTTGAGGTCGAGGATGATGTCCTTCACCTCGCGGCGACCGATCGGGTCGAGGCCTGACATGGGCTCGTCGAGGATAACGAGATCGGGATCGTTGATCAGCGCCTGGGCCATACCGATCCGCTGCATCATCCCCTTCGAGTATTGCTTGATGGGTTGTGCGGCCTTGTCGGCCATACCAACCAGCTCGATGAGTTCGTCGGTACGGCGACGCCGAACGTCGCTGGGCAGGTCGAATAGCCGGCCGAAGTAGTCGACGAGCTCCCGCCCGGTGAGATGCGGGTAGAAATAGGGATGCTCCGGCAGATAGCCGAGCTTGCGACGCGCGTCAGGATCGTTGCCGGGCCGGCCGAAGATTTCCACCGTGCCGGCGTCAGGCCTCAGCAGGCCGAGGAGGCACTTGAGCGAGGTGGTCTTGCCCGATCCGTTGGGGCCAAGAAAGCCGTAGACCTCACCGCGCTCGACGGTAAGGGACACGTCGAGCAGAACTTGCTTGCGTCGTAACCAAAAGCCGTATGGCAGAGACTTCGCCACATGCTCGAAGCGAACGACCGACATGAGCTCCACTCTGAAACCTGGCGGCAGGTTGTTTAGCACCCCGTTGCTAGCCTAGCCATGACCGGTTCCCAAACCGATCGCACCCCGAGGGGCGGGCACCCACGGGGCCGAATCTTACCAAAAAAACACTGAGCCCCCGACGGTTCGCCGCCGAGAGCCCAGTGTAGGTCTAGCTAATAGCTCGTTCGGCTATTACTGGCCCGTCGGCGCCTGCGTGAACTGACCATTGGTCAACTCGAGGTCACCATCGTAGGGACCGTTGACCCACGGCGCTGCCGGTACGGGGCCGTCAGCACCATCCGAACCGTACGACTGCAGCGAGTAGTTGCCGCTGGTGACAGCGTAAACGTACACGTTCGCCCAACCGTCGTTCGCAGGCACGACCTGCATGTAGGTCGGGGACAGGTCGGCGAGTGCAGCCGCATAAACACCCTCGTCCACACGGTAGGTACCGTTGGCGGTGGCGATGTTGCGCATGTCAGCCATCGTGCGGCGCTGGCGGCCGCGATCGATTGCGTCGAGGAGCTGCGGGACCGCGATGGTGGCAATGATGCCAATGATCGCGACGACAATCAGGAGCTCGATGAGCGAAAAACCGCCCTGCTGGCGCTTCAGGTTCATCTGGAACCTCCGAGTAATGGGGGCGACCCCGTTGTGGGCTGGGGTCGCCGCAAGTACGACTGTGGGTTCCCGCTGCCCTGCCAAATCATCTGTGCCCGCCTTTAGAGCAACCTACATGCCAAACACCATAAAAAGTCTACAAATGCCTGAATAACACTTCAAAACACAGCTACAGCAAACATAAAGCTTCGCTAACCAGTTGAATCCACGCTGTTTATGCGACGATCTGACTAATGCTGACTTTCAGCGACTTGCAGCGTCGGATCTCGCGCGTGCCTAGCACGGTCCGTGTAACGACACGTTATGGCGACAATGGTTGTCTCGATGACAATCTTTGTCATCCGGGTAGCGACAATGATTGTCACTTAGCCCTCGTCCTCTTCACCGATCAAGAACTTCTTGGCGTAGTACCGGAACGACCGGAAGGACATGCCCAGAAGCTCCGCGGCTCGCGTTTGCACGCCCTCGCTACGCGCTAGCGCCTCCAGCATGTACTCGCGTTTGAGGCCATCAAGATGGGCCTCCAGGTCGAGCCCATCCGCGGGCAGGGCCTTCGACTCCGCGCCTGGCCCTGCATCCGGCGAACCAGCGGCCACGCTCGCAGCCACTGCGGCTGTTGTTTCGAACCCGCCGGTTACCGACGGCGGCAAACTGGTTGCCTGGATCACGTCGCCGGTTTCCATAGTCACGGCATGCCGTACGGCGTTGAACAGCTCCCTCACGTTGCCCGGCCATGTGTGGGCACTGAGCGCGGCGATGGCAGTCCCAGCGAGACGCGGGACCTCGCCGCCAGTCTCCTCGCTCAGCTGGGCGAGAAAATGCTCGGCGAGCAACGGTACGTCGTCGAGACGATCCCGCATCGGCGGCAGGTCCACCTGGATCACGTTGAGGCGGTAGTACAGATCTTCACGAAAGCTGCCATCGTTCACCGCCCCGCGCAGGTTCTTGTTGGTCGAGGCCAGCACACGCACGTCGATGCCCACATCCGTCGTCGAGCCTACGCGGCGCACCTTCCGGTCCTCCAGGACGCGCAGAAGCTTGGGCTGCATCTCGATCGGCATATCGCCGATCTCGTCGAGCAGGATCGTCCCGCCGGCGGCAGCTTCGAAAAGCCCTTCCTTGTGCCGGTCGGCGCCCGTAAACGACCCCTTCACGTGCCCGAACAGCTCGCTCTCGAGCAGGTGGGCCGGCAGCGCCGCACAGTTGACCGCAACGAACGGAGCCTCGCCGCGAGCACCGTTGTAGTGAATCGCACGGGCCACGAGTTCCTTGCCAGTACCACTCTCGCCGACGATCAACACCGTGGATGTCGAGTCTGTCACTCGACGAATGAGCTCGAAGACGCGCTGCATTGCCGGCGAACGCCCGACCAGGTTGCCGAAGCTGTTGCGATCAGCGAGCTCCTTCCGCAGCAAGACGTTGTCCCGGCGGAGCGCCTGCTGATCGAGCGATCGGCGCACGGTGATCTTGAGCTCGTCGAGGTCAAAGGGCTTGGTGATGTAGTCGTAGGCGCCTAGTCGCAGAGCCTCGATCGCCGTGTCGGTGCTCGCGTGCGCCGTCATCAGAATGACGTCGGTGTCGGGAGCGCTCATCGCAACGTGCCTGAGCAATTCGAGACCATCCATGCCGGGCATGCGGATGTCCGAGAGCACGACGTCGACCGGCTCGGCCTGGAGCGCTGCGGCCGCGGCAGCACCATCTACGGCGGTGGCGACGTCCCAGCCCTCGTCGCCAAGAGCAAACGACAGCAGTTCGCGAAGACTCTGCTCGTCATCGACGATCAGAATGCGGCTCAATGTATGGATCTCCTAGCGTTGGAACGGGGTCGGTCACGCCGCCCCGCATCACAATATACGGAGGCCGACGACGAACCGGCCAATCGATATGCATAGATGGACGCCGTGACCGCCGATTCGGACACGCCACGATGGCCGCGCTTAGTCACTCGATCGCACCGACCGAGTCAGCTCGTCGAACTCCCGGGTGGCGCGCTCCGTGCCGGCCTCGACGACCACAGCGTCGCCGTCGCGAGGAACGTTGGTGTCGTCGAATAGCAGCCGGAACACCGTCCCCTTCCCGAGCTCGGACTCGACCTCCACGCGCGCTCCGTGCAGTTCCATGATTCTGTACACGATCGCCAGGCCGAGCCCTGTGCCTTTCTCGGAAACGAAAGGCCGGAAGATCTTGTCGATCTGATCCGCCGGCATGCCTGCGCCCTCGTCCTCGAACAGCACCTCGGCTCCGTTACCGGTGCGCCGCAGACGAATGGTCAAGCCGCCACCATCGGGCATGGCAGCGACCGCGTTGCGCGCCAGGTTCCAGAAAATCTGCTTGATGCGCGCACCATCGACGAGGGCCGGCACCGCTTCGGCATCGGCACTCACAGTCAGGTGATGCCCCTCACCCAGTTCGGGAGAGTTTTCCAGTAGCTCGGTCGTCTCGCGTGCCAGCGCTACGAGATCGGTTTCAACGGCCTCGAGGTGCTCGGGACGTGCGTAGTCGAGGAAGTCCTCGATGATCCTCGACAGTCGGTCCGACTCCTTGGTCACGATGCCCATCAACCGATCGGTGCGCTCCTTGTCCGCCGCAACGCCGTCACTACGAAGCAGCTGCAACGAGCCTGAAATCGAGGCCAGTGGATTGCGGATCTCGTGAGCGAGCGCGCTCGCCATCTCGCCCAACAACGCCATTCGCTCACGCATCCAGAAGACTCTCTCCAGGCGCTTGATGTCGGTGAGATCCTGAAACATGAAGATGTAGCCGCCGGCCATCGGCCCCTCACCTCGCACCGCCCAGGGGCCCCCGACGGGGTTGCCGGCCGGTCCCGTCGAGGACTCGCCGTGGTTCCCTTCGACCAGGGGCCCGGCGGCGGCATCCTCCACTCGGGTCACGCTCATGCCGACGCTACGCAGCCCGCCGTCGGGCAGCGACACTCGCCTCTCCGTGCGGTAGATCTGCCGTTCGCGAAGCCTCTCATCCAACTCCTTGAAACTGTCCCTATCGAAGCCGAGGACCCCACGAACGTCAGTACCCAGCAGCTCCGACTCGAGGCGTGCCGTGATGCGTTCGGCAGCCCGGTTACACGCGACGACCTTGTAGCTCGCATCGACGGCGATCAGACCGCTGCTCATACCCGCCAGCAGCTGTTGATTCAGACGCTCCAACGCCTCCAGCGCACCACGCTCGTGCGCCAGCGCTGCGCGGGTCGTGCGCAGCCGTTCGGCATAGCTCTGGGTGATGGCCGCCATCAGGCAACTCGACAACAACACCATGAAGATGCGGAGGTACAACTCGGCTGGCCCCACGGGCTCCACCGCCGCTCGGAACGGGTTGTCGATTAACGGCAACCAGCCCGCCAACTCCAGATGCGCCACCAGGCCGAACGACACGCCGTTCAGGCAGGCAATCGCCAGGGCGGTTTGGCGCGTCGTCATTGCCCCCGCGGCGAACGCGATCAGCAGGTACAGCAACACTAGCGGCGAACGTATGCCGCCGATGACGTAGACCAGCGCCGTGGCCAACACGGTGTCGATGGTGATCTGGAACGCGATCTGCCCACGCCAACGCGGCAGCCGTTCCTGCACCAACACGTGCATCAAGCCGACGCCGTACAGGCCGCCGATCAGTGCGTAGACCGGCGCCAGCGACCCTTCCGAGCCGACCAGTAGCTGGTAGTACAGCACCGGCAGCAATAGCGCCGTTGCCGTTACCGTGCGGAACAGCAGCAAGCGGCGCAGATTCCTCAGATCACCCGCGGCGTCTTCGCGACTCATCACACCCCCGTTACCCCGCCCGGAAGTCTAGCAGCCGGTTGCGTTCCGGCGCACAAGAATGGGCCGGCCGGTGTTCGGGAACACCGGCCGGCCCGCCGACGTCTGGGTCGGGTCGGGGTTTCTATCTAGAAGTCAGCACGGACGCCGAGCTGAAACTCTCGCGGCTGGTTGGCCTGGCTCGGGATCAGGAAGCTGCCGCTGGTGACGAAGCTGCTGCCCGCGTTGGTGAAGTTGGTGCGGTTGGTCGCGTTGAACACGTCGAAGATGACCGTCGCCGACCAGGTGCTGATCGGCACCTTGTACCTCAGGGTCAGATCGAGCCGGGAGAAGTTCGGCAGCTCGGCTCCGTTCGTCCGCCCGTTGAAGTCGATCGCATCCCCCGCGATGTCCGAGTTCGCGTTCGCACCGTGCGTTCCAGCGGAGGCGATTGCACGGTTGTTGTTGTCGAGCCGCGTGAACTCCTGCAGCGTGTAGCGGGCGCCGTCCATGTAACGGAAGATGCCCGAGAACAGCAGGCCATCGGACCGGCTGCCCCAGCTCGTTCCGGGGACGTACCACGACCAGTTCAGCACCAGGTTGTTGTTGCGGTGCCACGACGACGGCTGATCGATGTTCCGAGCATCGTTCAGATTGAGGTTGACCGGCTGGCCGATGAAGGAACCGTTGTCGAAGTTGTAGCCGGTCTCGGTACGACTCTGAAAACGCGTGCCACCCACGCCAGCGCTGGCGTTGCCGTTCTGCGATGCGTACGTGTAGGAGATGCGTCCCTGGAACCGGCCGATCGGCGAGTCGGTAAACCGCCGCCGAAGGCTGAACTGCAGGCCGTTGTAGGTGCTCTCGCCAGCGTTGGTCCACGTCGTGATCGAGCCGGCAGTGATCTGCTGCCCATTCAGAACGCTGATGTTCGGGCGACCGCCCTGGGATGAGGAGAACGGATTCAGATTCGTGGTCACCAGCGTGTTCTTGTTCTCGGTGTGAATGAAGTCGACACCGATGGCGACATCACGACTGAGCTGATGTTCCACCCCGATGCTGAAGGTGTCGGCAAAGGGGTTCTTCCGATCGGGGTTATCGACGGTCGGGAAGAGGTTGAACGGTGCGCCGCCACCCTCCAGCTGGTTGATGAGGAAGTCGGCCAGCCCCTGGATACTGCTGATTCCGTTCTCCTGCGCGATCGCATAGAACAGGTCCTGGTCGGAGCCCGAACCCGGTAGACGGGTGACGAAGCCGCCGGTGCCGCTGATTGCGTCGAGGAAGGTGTTGGCGAAGAAGCCGAGCTGGAAGCGCTCGTAGAAGCGACCCCATCCACCACGCACGACGGTCTTGCCGTCGCCGCGGGGATCGAAGGCAAAGCCGAGCCGCGGCGCGATGTTGTTGGTATCGCCCGGAGTAATCGACTCGCGGTCGTACCTGAGCCCGAGGTTCAAGGTCAGCTTGCGCGACAGCGTCCAGTCGTCCTGGAGGAAGGCGCCGAACACCTTGTTGGAGGGAATCTGGGCGGTGGTTTCGCCGTTGATCCGTACCGCGAAGCTCTGCGGAAAGGTCGTCAGGTCGGAGGCCACGAAAGGCCGGTCGGTGTCGAAGCCGAACTGGCCGTTGGCGGTGCCGGAGTTGAAGAACTCCTCCTTGCGTCGGGACCACTGCACGCCCACGCGGAAGTTGTGATCGCCGCCAGCGTCGGGCAGGAAGTAGGAGAAGGTGTCGTCGATCTGCACCGAGTCATTGATGCGCGATTGCGCCACGGTGTTGGCACCCTCGAGCACCGTCGGCCGGTTCTGCGAGACCGCCAGGGCGCGCTGCGCGGCGAATGTCTGACCGTTGTTGTTGTATCCCGGATTGGCGAAGGACACGTCCTCGCGCGTGTTCGAACCTCGGAGGTTATTGAACGCCGTGTCGCCGACGACGCTGTCGAGCGTGGCCACGAAGCTGGTGTCGGTGTCGTCTTCCTCGCGCGAAGCTTCGAGGGTGGTCCGGCTGCCGATGATCTGGTTCACCTGTGGCGAGTACTCGCGCAGGTACCGAGCCGCGAGCTTGTGGTCGTCGGCCACCTGCCAGTCGGCCTTCACTAGCCAGTTCTGCAGCAGGTTGTCTTCGGTGGTGGAGAAGTTGAGGTCCGGCCGGGTATTGAACGTGCTCGACACGCCCTCGTTCGGCTTGGTGCGCTCGAGGCTGCCGAAGAAGAACAGCCGATCCTTGAGAATCGGTCCGCCCAGCGTGGCGCCGAGCGAACTGACGGTGAAGTCGGGCTGGTCGGCGCCCTGACGCGCCGTGAAGAAGTTCTTCTTGTTCAGCGACGAGTCCTGGTAGTAGAAGAAGCCCGAGCCGCGGAACTTGTTGCCACCGCTCTTGGTGATGGCGTTGAGCACACCGCCCTGGGTACGCCCGAACTCGGCGTCGAACTGCGTGGTGATGATCTGGAACTCCTGAATCGCCTCGATCGCCGTACGCGTTTGGGCTCCGGCGCGCGCGCCGATCACATCGTCGTCGTTGTTGGCACCGTCGATGTTGAAGGAGTTGTTGTTGTCATCCTGTCCGTTGATAAACAGCGAGTCCGAAGCCGTCGATTCACTGCTCGGATTGCCGATGACGCCCGGCATCAGGCTGGCGAACATCACGAAGCTTCTGTTCTGCGTCGGCAGCGTCGTGAATTCCTCGGCCGTGACGTTGCCCCCCACCTGCTTGGAGGTGGTCTCGATGATCGGCGCGCTACCGGTAACGCTGACCGTCTCCGAGACTCCACTGATTTGCATCGTCGCGTTCAATTCCGGAGCCGAGCCAACGAGCAACTGCACACCCGTCCGCTCATCGGTCTGGAACCCCTGGAGCTCGAAGCTCAGGGTGTAGGTGGCCGCATCCATTCCGTTCAGCGTGTATCGGCCCGTGGCTCCGGTCACCGCTGAACGAGATAGGCCGTTGGCCTCGTTGGTCGCGGTAACCGTCACGCCCGGCAAGGGCGCCCCGTCGGGATCTGTGACCTGTCCGGCCAGGCGGGCGCGGGCGAACTGTGCATAGGCCGGCGTCGCGAGAGTCAGCGCCAGGCCCAGAGTCAGTGTGAGTAGAGCGATCCGCCGCATGGGTATCTCCTCTGGGGGTGTCGAACTGCCGTGTGGTGAGCCACAGCAAGCGATGACGAACCCGGCCGCGGGGAGACACGGCGCCGAGAACAACTTCACTAGCCGCTGTGATCACATTTTATATATCATATTTTTTATATGAAATATACGAATCGTGCGTGCGTTAGTATTGCCGTCGTGACTTCCCGTCCCCGGGAGTTTCGTGTTCCGCTCGCTGCTCGTGGGCAGGCTCGATCCCATGATGGAATCCCCCGATGGCGCAGATTCCGCGCTCGCTGCTCTCGCAGGATGCTAAGGACTATGTTCGCCGGGCCGTTGCCTCCGGCCAGTTTCCCGGCGAATCGCGAGTGTCCATTAGCCGTCTGGTCGAGGAACTCGACATCAGCCCGACGCCCATTCGCGAAGGGTTGGTACAGCTGGTCGCCGAGGGTTTTCTCCAACAGCTGCCCAACCGCGGCTTCCATGTCCTGCCGCTGTCGCTTCGCGAGGTCTCCGAGCTCTACCCCATTGGCGCTGCCCTCGAGGACCTCGGCCTGCGCAACACGCCCCTCCCCTGCCCGGGCCGATTGGCCGAACTCAGATGCCTGAACGGCCGTTTGCGAAAGGAGCGGAACAGGGACCCGGAGGCGGTGATTCTTCACAACCAGGCGTGGCATCGCCTGTTGTTGGAGGAGTGCGACAACCGGCAACTGATGCAGATGATCGCGCAGCTAAGAGCCCGCACTTTCCGTTACGAGTATGTCTGCTACACCTTCGACCGCGCCGAGTTCAAGGGGCAGATCGGGATGCACGAGAATATCTTGGCGGCGCTCGAAGCCAGCGACCGCGAGGGGGCCCACAACGCACTACGACAGCACTGGCAGGAGAACCTCGAGCTGGTGATCAGTGCCGCCAAATCACTGTTCCCTCCGGCCGACCATCACTAAGATCCCCCAGTACAGTCATGATGACCGCCGCGGAAGGCCGCATGCGAAGAGGATGGGATCCGCTAGGGCGAATCGTGACTACGCTCCTGAGTTTCGTGCTGCTCGTCGCATCGGCATCGGCGGCTCACGGCCAGGCCATCGATCTCGACGCGTTTCCGGTACTCACCCTCGACCAGTTGAGCGCCGAGCATCGCGCCTGGCTCGAACGCGAGGTCATGTGGATCATCACCGAGGCCGAGCGTGAGATCTTCCTGCGGCTGCCGTCGGAGGCTCAGCGCAACGAGTTCATGCGCCAGTTCTGGATTCACCGCGATCCGACGCCAGGTACCGAGCGCAACGAATTCCACGAGCTTCATGACCGTCGCCTGATCCGCGCCGACCGCGCGTACGGACGCGAGACCGGCCGTCCCGGACGGCTCACCGATCGTGGCCAGGTGGTGATCCTGTTCGGCGACCCGCGCTCCGTCAATCGCTACCCCGGCAGCCCCGTCACGGTACCGCTGGAGGTTTGGTCGTACGCGGTCGATCCTGCCCTCGGGGTGCCGCCGTTCTTCGATCTGGTGTTCTTTCGTGAGCGTGGCATCGGCGAGCATCGTTTGTACAGCCCGCTCGCCGACGGGCCCGAGCGACTGCTCAACCCCGCCGGGCAGAACGAGGCCACGACGCTGAGCGAGCACAGCATCCGCGGACGTACGACGCGGGCCACGAGTTTCGCCGACCTGGCCGGCGTGCTGGAGGTGCTCGGCAGCGTCGACCGCATGCTCGCTGACGTTTCCATGAGCTTGATTCCAGGCGATCCGGCGACCCTGGGCATGGCTCCATTGAGGTCTGAAGAACTACTCACAAGCATGCAACAGGTACCCCAACGTCTGATGCGAGACGTTACCTGGGCGTCGCGCCTGCTGGTGGGTAGCGTCGATGCCGCGGTGCGCTTCGAAACGCTGCCGATTCAGACGGTGGCGGTGCCGCTGATGGATCCGGCCGGGCTTCCGTATCTTCACTACGCGGTCCGGATTCCGGGCAGCCGGATCAACTATGGCGAGTACAACGAGCGTTACTACGGCACCTACGAACTAACGGTCGCGGTTCGCGACGAGCAATTGCGCTTTCCGGTCGCGCCCGAGCCACACACGGTGGAACTCGAACTCGACGCGGACAACACGCGTGCGCTGCGCTCGAGTGATCTCGTACATCTCGGGCGCGTACCCGTGCCCGCCGGCCGGTTCCATCTCGATGTCACCGTGGAGAACAACGTCACCCACGAGTTCGGGCGCGGCGAGATCGGGGTGCATGCGGAGTCCGTGCGCCCGGCCGTGCTCACCTCGAGCGATCCGATCCTGGTGAGTGAGTATGACGCTCTCGGCGCGGACTACGACCCGTATGGCGGTCATTTCCCGTTCCAGATCGGCGGCTACCTCATGATGCCGGCGTTCGACGGCCCCTTCGCGACCGACTCCACGGTGTGGGTGTTCCACCAGCTCAGTACTCCCGCCGGCGCCACCGGGTCCGCGATCGCGAGTTACACGGTGGTCGATCCCGCCGGCACGATCGTGGCCACCAAGGAGTCGTCACTCAACCTGGCCGCCGCCGACGGCTTCGGAACACTGAGCCAGTTGGCCGGAATCGAGATCGCAGGAGTGGCGCCTGGCGACTACACGATCAGGGTGGACATCGACGCCGACGATCGGCCCGTTCAGACGCTGCCGCTACGAGTTACCGCCAAGGAGTCCCTGGTGGCGGCGGTGCCGCATGCGACCCAGCAGCCGCCGGCGCACGACACCGGCGAGTTGCTCGCCCGTGCCCTGCAATTGCGCACGCTCGGGCGGAGTGACGGCGCCATCGAACATCTGCGAGCCGTGCTCGCTCGCGAGTCCGACCATCGCCGCGCGCAGGAGCTGCTGGCGGAGATGCTCTCCGAGGCCGGCCGACTCGACGACCTCGCGACCCTGCTCGGCAAGCGCCTGGTCGATCAGCCGAACGATGTCGACGTACTGCTGCATCTGGCCGAAGTGGAAACGCGTCGGTCGAACGGATACGACGCGATCCGCTTCTACGAACGCGCGCGTTTCGGCGGCGCCGCCGAAACGCCCACCCTGTTGAACGGCCTCGCCAGCGCCTACCTGTCCGAGGGCAACGACTCGCGGGCCCGCGAGCTTTACGAGCAATCACTGCGACTCGATGAGCACCAGCCCTCGGTCGCTTCACTGCTGCGACGCCTCCTCGCGACCGAGCAGGACGAAACCCCGCAGCGCGACAGCAAACAAGACGAGGACCAGCAATGAAGTTGCACGGCGCCCCGCCGAACACAGCTACGACAGCACCCGGGCTGCGCACCACGATTCTGGTCGGCATCGGTGTCGTCCTGGTGCTGGTTGCCACCGGGAACGCGGGCGCCCAGTCTCGCGACGCTATCGAGAACACCGACCGGGCCGCCAAGATGATCCAGGAGAGCCAGCTCCCCGAGGCGGTACAGGAACTCGACCGTGTCCTCGCCACCGACCCCGACTACTGGGAGGCCCACTACCAACGTGGGCGCGCCCTGGCGCTCATGGGCCGCATGCAGGAGGCGCGTGACTCCTTGGTGCTGGCCGTGGAGCTCAACCCCGGCTTCGCCCATGGCCACTATCTCGCCTGGCTCGCGGCACTCGAAGTGAGGGACTACGCCACGGCCTGGGAGCAAGCTGTCAGCGCTGAGCTCGCCGGCACCGACATGAGCGAGCACTTCCCCAAGCTCCTCGCCGTCTCGAACGCGCCGGAAGACATCGTCGACCGACTGGGATCCCCGCGTGTGTTCATGGCACCGTTCGACACCGACGACATCGAGAGCAGCGCCGAGCTTCCTTTCAACCGCAATCCAGCGGCCGAGAACAACCGAATCAGCGAGCGCCCCGACGCGGTCCAGGGTTCATTCCGCCTGCAGGAGGCGGCCCCGGAACTGCTCGAGCTACATCGGCAGATGCGGCTCGCCGTACAACGCGCCCCCTATCTCGGCTTAACACTCGAGCCGCGCGACGCAACGGTCTTTGTGAAGTTCACCATCGACGCCATCGGCGAACGCTCGCCCCGGCAGGTCGCCGGCCTGCTCGAAGCCGTCGCGGTCGAGACCGGCAAGGCACGTTGGCAGCGTCAGATCGTGCTCCGCGATATCTCGTCGATCGGGGCCATCGTGCCGGAGATCGAGCGCTACATCCACGAGATGGAGGGCGAGATCCGCTATCGGCCCGCCGAGCAGCAGCCGTAGACAGCTGCCCGCACTGCTAAAACGGGACCGCGGTTTCCCACGGCCCCGTTCAGCGCTTTCGCCCTCAGACTGGCGTGTGTGTTCTTGGCTGGGTGTTGGCCCGCCGCTATGGTGCGGCGGCCAGCAACCGGCAAAGGCGCGACCGGCGGCTGATCGAGGTCGTCCCCACTTCCTTGATCAGCCGTCGGCCTTTGTTGACCGTTCAGTACGTAGCAACTAGATCTTGTTGATGAGATCGAACATGGGCAGATACATCGAAACGACGATGCCGCCGATGACCACACCGAGAAAAACGATCATGACCGGCTCGAGCAGCGCCATGAGACCTTCCACCGCCGTGTCGACTTCCTCTTCGTAGAACTGGGCGATCTTGGTGAGCATCGTGTCGAGCGCACCAGTTTCCTCGCCGACGGCGATCATCTGCACGACCATCGGCGGGAAAGCGTTCGAGGCTTTGAGCGGCACGGCGATCGTGCGACCCGCCTCGATGCTCTTGCGCGTGGCCATGACAGCGTCCTTGACCACGCGGTTGCCCGCCGTGTCGGCGGTAATACCCAGCGCCTCGAGGATCGGCACGCCGGAGGCAACCAGGGTGCCCAACGTGCGACAGAAACGGGCCACCGCGATCTTGCGAATCAGCAAACCCGCAACAGGCATCTTCAGCATGAAGCGGTCGATCACGAGTTCACCCGAATCCGTCTTGTAGTAACGCTTCAGGACGAACACGGTGGCGACAACGCTGATCACGATCAGCGGCATGTACCCCGCCACGAAGTTCGACGCGAAGACGACGATGCGCGTCGGCAGCGGTAGCTGCGCGCCCAGGCCGGCAAACAGGGTGGCGAAGGTCGGAATGACCTTCCAGAGAATCACGAGCACGACGCAGCAGGCGACCGAGACGATAACGACCGGATAGATCGACGCCGACTTCACGGCACGCTTCAGCTTCACCGATTTCTCGATGTACTGCGCGAGGCGCTGCAGGATGATGTCGAGAATACCGCCGGCCTCACCCGCCGCAATCATGTTGCAG
This sequence comes from Acidobacteriota bacterium, assembly GCA_029263335.1. Lineage (GTDB taxonomy): Bacteria > Acidobacteriota > UBA890 > UBA890 > WLXD01 > WLXD01. The sequence continues at coordinate 28,990 of JAJCXS010000134.1, forward strand.
TAGAGAGGCGGGAAGACCTTGGAATGCTGCCCCATCGCGTCGGCGAGGTTGGCACCGCCCTCCATCTCCTCGCGAATCTCGCCGAGGATCTCGCCAAACTGAGGGTTGTCGGCCTGCTTGGAAAGGATGTCGAGGCACTGCACCAGCGGCAGCCCCGCATCGATCATCACCGAGAACTGCCGCGTGAATACCGCGACCTCTTCCTGGGTGACCCTGGTTCGATTGCCCAGCCCGAACGGCAGGGCGAACTTGGTCTTCTGACCGACGACCTCGACCTTGGTGACACGAATGCGCTGTTTGCGCAGGAGCTTGGCGACGTCGGCGGCCGAACTCGCGGCCAGCTCCCCTGAGGTCATGCTGCCGTCGCGGCCCACTCCGGTGTATTGGTATTGAGCCATTGTCTATCTCCGTCCGCGCGGGCGCCGCGGGCGCCGTTTAGGATCGGCTGAAGCCGGTGCCCGCCCGCTGGTTTGTTCAGCACGCTCCAGGGTGGCCGCAATCTCCTTCTTATCGGGCGACGCACTCATGGCCGTGTCCACACTGATCTGCCTCTCCACCACCAGGCGCGCGAGGTCTTGATTGAAGGTCTTCATGCCGTGCTCGGCCTGGCCGGACTGCATCGACGAATAGATCTGGTGGATCTTGTCTTCACGAATCAGGTTCCGGATAGCGGCGTTGGGAACCAGGACCTCCTGCACGAGAACGCGGCCTTTGCCGGAAATATGCGGCAGGAGCGTCTGTGAGACTGCGGCTTCGAGGACGAACGAAAGTTGCGTTCGAATCTGCCCCTGTTGCCCCTCGGGGAACTGGTCGATGATCCGGTTGATCGTCTGCACGGCGCCGTTGGTGTGCAACGTGCCGAACGTAAGGTGACCCGTCTCGGCGAGCTTCAGCGCCAGCTCGGTCGACTCCAGGTCGCGCATTTCACCGATGAGCACGACGTCCGGATCTTCGCGCAGCGCCGACCGCATGGCGGCCGAAAACGTGCGCGTATCCTGGCCGAGTTCACGCTGGTTGACGATCGACTTCTTGTGCGAATGCAGATACTCGATCGGATCCTCGATCGTGATGATGTGATCCGAATGCGTTTCGTTGATCACGTCGATCATGGCGGCGAGCGTCGTGCTTTTACCCGAACCAGTTGGCCCAGTGACCAGGACCATCCCGCGAGGCTTTTCGCAAAGGTCGCGCAGAATGGCGGGCAGCTTGAGTTCGTCGAAGCTGGGGATACGCCACGGAATCACGCGCAGCGCGCCCGCAACCGAGCCCCGCTGCATGAAGACGTTGGCACGGAAACGCGCCATGCCAGCCAGGCCGAACGAGAAGTCGCACTCGAGGTTCTCTTCGAACCTCGCCTTCTGCTCATCGGTCATGACCGAATACAGGAGCGACTGCGTGACGCGTTCGTCCAGCGGCGAGTAGTTCATCGCCTGCAGGCTGCCGTCCACTCGGATCTGGGGCGGAACCCCGGCAGTAATGTGCAGATCCGACGCGTCCGACTCGAGCATCTGCCGCAGCAGTTCCGCCAAATCAGGAGGCGAACTGGCCTCTGGCGCGTGCATGGGCTGGGCAAGCTGGCTCATCGATGCCTCCAACAGAGCATCTTACGGTCGGATATAAGCGCAAAACAGCGCTTGTGGAGGGCGTTCTATGCAGATAGATCGCTAACCCTCTTATTCGCGCTCATCACAATCTATTGCACTCGATTAGATTCTGTAAATCCCTTTCTGATGTTTATCTTTGCTCATGCACATCATTAGTCACTATTGATCAGTTTGCGTACCACTGCACCGTACGCTCAAGGCCCTCCCGGAACGAAACCTGCGGAACGAATCCCAGATGTTCGCGGGCGGCATCGATTGCAGATCGGGAATCGCGCACGTCGCCCACACGAGCCGGCTCGAAATCCGGTTCGATCGCAGTACCGAGAATCTCGTTGAGCGCCGCCACCAGGTCGAGCAGTGAGTAGCACTCGCCGATACCGATGTTCACGGCCACGAATCCGGGCGCATCAACCTCGCTTTTCGCCTGGCCTGTTGCCGGGTCGAGACCGGCGGCGAGCAGATTGGCGGCGACGACATCGTCCACGGAGACGAAATCGCGCGACTGCAAGCCGTCGCCAAAGATCGTCGGCGCCCTCCCCGCGATCATGCGGGTGATGAACTTCGGAATGACCGCGGCATACTCGGAGTTGGGATCCTGGCGTGGCCCATAGACGTTGAAGTAACGCAGTCCGGCGGTCCGCATGCCGTGAGTACGCGTCCACAACTCGAGGATTTGTTCGTCGACCGCCTTCGACAGGGCGTAGGGCGACAAGGGTCTCGGTGTCAGGCCCTCATGCACGGGCATGGTCGCCTCGTCGCCGTAGATCGCGGAGGAGCTGGCCATGACCACCGTATTGGTACCCGCGGCACGGGCACTCTCGAGCACCTGCACCGTGCCCTCGATATTGACTCGCGCGCTCTGCGCCGGTTCGGCGAACGAGCGCGGTACCGAAGCGATCGCCGCGTGATGGAACACGGCCGTACTGTCATCGCAGGCGGCACTCAGCGTAGCGCCGTCGAGAATGTCGCCCTCGACAAGATCCAGCGCACCGGCGTCGGCCGACAGATCGACACGGATCTGATCGACGTTGCCGAGCTTGCCCGAGGAGAGGTTGTCGTAGATGACAACCTCGTGTCCCTGAGAGGCAAGGCGAAACGCCACGTGCGAGCCAATGAACCCCGCACCGCCCGTAACCACGAACTTCATAGAGCCGTCTCCTTGAGCACCTCGTCGACCGACGTGATGCCCTGCCATATCTTCACCAAGCCGCTCTCGCGCAATGTGATCATGCCCTCGTTGCGCGCCGTCGCGCGGAGCTCCGCGTTGGTCCCACCGTTGACGATCATGTCGCGGATCTTGGGCGAGACCTGCATGACCTCGTACAGGGCGATGCGGCCCTTGTAGCCGGTGTCGTTGCAGCGGTCGCATCCGATCGGTCGGTACACCGTGACGGCCATCGCCTCCTCGGGCGCGAAGCCGACCTCGACGAGCGCCTCCGGGTCCACCGTCGCGACCTCTCGACACTTCTTGCACAGGCGGCGCACCAGACGCTGGGCGACGATCAGTTGCACCGATGACGAAACCAGGAATCGCTCCACCCCCATGTCGACCATGCGATTGATCGTGGAGGGCGCGTCGTTGGTATGAAGTGTGGACAGCACGAGGTGACCCGTTAGCGCAGCCTTGATGGCGATGTTGGCCGTTTCACCGTCACGAATCTCACCGACCAGGACGACATCGGGATCCTGCCGCAGGAACGAGCGCAGGGCCGAGGCGAAATTGAGGCCGACGTTCTCGTTAATCTGTACCTGGTTGATACCTTCCAGATTGAACTCGACCGGGTCTTCGGCGGTCATGATGTTGGTGTCGATATCGTTGATGTTGGCGAGCGCCGAGTAGAGAGTGTTGGTCTTGCCCGATCCCGTCGGTCCGGTGACCAGCACGATGCCGAAGGGCATGCGGATCGCCTCCGTGAACCGGTCGAGCGACTGCTTCTCGAAACCCAGGTCGGCGAGGTTGAGCTTCAACCCCTCCGGATCCAGCAGGCGCATGACGATCTTCTCGCCCCAGATCGTCGGCAGGGTCGAGACACGCAGGTCGAGTTCGCGCATGCGGTCGTCGAGGCGCATGCGGATCTTGATACGACCGTCCTGCGGCCGGCGGCGCTCCGAGATATCGAGCTCCGCCATGATCTTCACGCGCGAGGCGATCGCGTGTTGCATGTTCTTGGGCGGCTCCATCGTCTCGTATAGCGTGCCGTCGATGCGGTATCGGACTCGCAGCCGCTTCTCGTACGGTTCGATGTGGATATCCGATGCGTCACGACGGAGCGCATCGGTGAGAAGCAAGTTGACGAGCTTGATGACGGGCGCCTCGCCACTTTCCTCGGAAAGGGCGGCGAGATCGAAGTCTTCCTGTTCCTCGACCACTTCGAGGTCACCCGGGCCGCGGATCTCATCCTCGAGATCCGTCATCATCTTGCGCATCTTGGCGTCGGCCTGACCGCCGTAGAGGCGACCGACCGCGTCGTTGATGGCGCGCTCGGTGGCGATCATCGGCTGCACCCGCAGACCGGTGGCGAACTCGATATCGTCGATCGCAACCACGTCGCTGGGGTCAACCATCGCGAGGTTCAGGTTCTGCGAATCGGCCGCGACGGGAACCGCCAGGTAGCGACGCGCCATCTCCTGAGGAACGAGACTCAGGATGGTGTCTGGCACCTTGAGCTTGTCGAGATCGGCGGCCGACACGCCATACTGTTGCGCCAGCAGTTCAACCAGGTCCATCTCGGTGATGAGCTCGAGAACGACCAGCAGATTGCCGAGGCGTTCGCCGGTTTCCGCCTGCATTTGCAGCGCGCGCTCGAGATCGTCCTCGGACACCTGTCCGGAGTCGACGACGAGCTTCCCCAGACGAGTCGTGGTCGCGCCTCGCCGATTGGCGACGCGATCGCTCGAGCCGTTCAGGTTTGGCTTGCGTGCGGGTTCACCCAACGCTGATTCCTAGTCTGTTGCCGCACCCTCCGGGCACAGCTCCCAATCCGTTCATCACGGGCCTCACCCGGAATAGACGGCCGTCGGGCAGCGTTGTTCGCACCTGCCCGGCGAGCGCCGTCCGTGCGCCTCGCCAACGTGATTTATCCATCACGAGCAAGGATACGTGGGCTACCGGTGCCCCCCAAAGACCAAAAATGCGCATCTGCCGACAGAAAAAGGCGTTCTTGGCCACCTAACCGCTCAACAACTGCGGTCGGAGAGCTATTGGGGCACGTCTTGGCCGCTCAGGAAGAGCCAGCGCTCGTACCTGTCGTGCGTGCGATAGAGCCGCTTCGTCGCGCCCGTCTTCTTCGACATGACGCCAATAATGGTGTCGGCGCTGCCGACGCCGCCCGTCGACAATCCCCCCACCCCGCCGCTCAGGCTCGGCCGTTCGAGCGCGGGAGCGATTTGAAGACGTGGCCCCGTAATGCCCGGCGCGGTGGACGCCCCGGCGGATTCACCGCCACCGACGAGGCCTTCCTCACCGCCGATTCCATCGACGCCCGGCGCCGGTTGGCCCTGCAGAGCAGCGATGGTGCCGTCGGCAACATCCGCCTGCCGCAGGATCCGCCATTGACCATCCGGACTCATCGGGTCGCGATACAGGCGCCGCAGACAGTTGCTCTCGATTAGCTGTTCGAGTTTCTCCAGCGGCTCGGCACCCTCCGTGGCGCCGTGACAGGCAATGGCCCGCGCGATCTTCTCGCCGCGCCAGATCAACTCGGCTTCCCGGGCGCGTGTGTCGATCGATCGCCACGAGGTAACGGCAACCGCCAACGCAACATTGACTACCGCCACCGCGACCAGCAAGCCGACCAGTGTGTATCCCGCCTGATCGCCTCCGTATCCTGGCGCCGGCTTTGTCATCGACACCTCACCACTCCCGATATGGCGTCCCGTCGAGGCTGTCGCCCTCGGCCCCCGACCACACATTCCATATGCCCGCCGGTTGCCCCTGGTCGACCATCATCCACGGCGCCACCTCGGTCTCCCAGGTGTCGTCCGCGCGCGTAATCGGGTCGATCGGCATCTGGCGCAGGTAGCCAAACTCGACAAGATCTTCGAGTGCTTCGGGGTAAGCGCCCTTGTCGGTGAGGTACTGCTCGAGGGCCTCGCGCATGCGCTGCAGGTCTTCCTTCAGAACCGCCTCCTTCGCACGCAACGTGGCGTCCTGGTAGGCCGGCAGGGCGAAGGCAACGAGAATTCCCAATACCGCCATCACCACGATCAGCTCGAGCAGCGAGAAGCCCTCGGCATGACCTCGACGACGACGCAAATTCCTCATCACTGCGGAGGCTCCTCGCCGGCCCAGCTGAGCACGGCCGTGCGGAAGCCCGGCTCACGCGCGGCGATACGCTCGTAAACTCCGCCCACCTGATGCCAGGGCACGACCGCCGAGACGAGTTCGGAGGCTGGCAGTTCTCCCGCCAGAATGAGCTCGATCAGGTAGGCGCAGTTGCGACGAATCGTAAAGCGAATGTCTCGCGGGGCAATGTCGACGTCGGGTGTGTAGCCACAGGCGATAACCGCCAGCTGCTTGCGGTAGAACCAACGTGGGTCGAGCGGATTGAACGGGGTCGAGTCTTCGCGGCGCCCCGGGAAACCGAGAACACAGACTCTCCCTCCCGACCGCGCGATTTCCACGGCAAGCCGATAGTCGTCCCAGGTACTACTGGTCAGCACCACCAGGTCGATTCCCGTGGCCGCCGTGCCGGCGCGGAAGGCCGCGAGCGCTTCCTCCTGCTGACTCTTGTCGAACACCTGTCGTGCGCCAACCTGACCGCCGGCCTGACGAGCCTCTGCCTGGTCCGACAGTCCGAACACGCGGGCGCCGAAACGACTGGCAACGGCTACTGTGGCCAGCCCCAACGTGCCGAGCCCCACCACGGCGACGTATTGACCCGGCTTGAGATCGCCGGCAAGCAACGCCGCGTAGCCCTGATGAAACAG
>JAJCXS010000135.1 GCA_029263335.1 Acidobacteriota bacterium
TCACCTTTCGGTACTGCTCAAAGGACCCTTCGGCAAGCGTCTGCTGGCGCATTCATCTCTCCCTCTGGCGGCGTGATTGGATCCGCGTGCATTATCCCATCGAAACCGAATTGATCAGAGGTTCCTTAACTTGACAGTACCGGTCGACGAGCGTCGGCGAGGGCACTTCGCCGGCGCTCGCCTCTTCGAGGAAAGAACAGCCAGCCGTCGAAATGGCCAACAAGACCAAGCAGTACGGGACAACCGGTCGCATCCGAAGCCTGCGCCAAGCTCTCTTGATCGCCGGGACCTTTGCCTTGTGCTGGGGATGCACCGGCCAGTTCGAAGACAGGACACCGGGCTGGACCGGCAAAATTGATGGATTGGCGCCTGATTTGGTGCTGGATGGCCCGGAGGCCTACAAGCCTGTCTCCGCTGCGATCAGCGACGCCGGAGCCATATACGTTATCGACTCAGGTAACTACCGAGTACACGAGTATTCCCCGACAGGCGACCTCATGACCGAGGTCGGGCGCTCCGGCGAGGGTGTCGGCGAGTTTCCGTTTCTGGATGATTTCTCCACCTTCATCCACGTGGGAGCTCGACAACTAGTCGTGGTCATGCCCCATGCGCAACGCGTCAACGTGTGGAGCCTGGACGATTGGTCCGCGCGATCTTTCCGAGTCAACGGGTACGCCATGAGTTCAGCCTTTGATGGAGAGTTCCTGCATTTGCACCTCGGGACCGCGACTTCTCCGCTGGAAGACAACGCGGTGCACGTCTACACGCTAACCGGAGAACTCGTGGGAGCCTACGGTGAGCGTTTGCGTCCCGAATGGGACGACGCGGACGCGATCCCGAGGCTCCGATCCAGGAACGATCTCGCATTGGCCGCGACCCCTTCGGGTCGGATCTACGCGGCGATGGCGTTTTGGCCATCGCTACGTGCTTTCGATCGTCGCGAACTTGCATGGGAGGGCTGGTATGACATGGGCTGGCTGGAAGGAGAGGCGATCTCCGATATTTTTGACCGGCCAAGAGAGCTGTTCGAGGAGCTCGTCGAGTCGGACTTGGACGAGAATGTTCATCTGAACGCAGTCCTTCACCTTGGGGTCGCGGCTGCGGACGACCTCGTCGTTACGTTGATGGGGGGCTCCTACGCTCAGGCATACACGCCTGGGGGAGTTCATGGAAAGACCTACAAGTTATTTCGGCCGGACCAGGACCCGAACGGGTCTCAGCGGTTCGGCCAGACAGGTCGACATCCGGCGTTGTCGCCGGATGGACACCGACTCTGTGTTCCCGAGACACAAGAGGCCCGGGTACTCTGCTACACCATACCGGGAGGACCCGAGGGGGCACTCTCAAGTCAATGACCACACGCTCGGATTCGGGCAAGCTGCGGCCTCCTGCAGAGGCGCCCTACGCGGCAACAGGCACTGTCAACTTAACTGACCGGCACTCGGAGCCCGGGGATTCCCGCGCCGAGATGGGCAGCTTCTCAGGGTGCGGTGGCTTCCTGCCAAGCCGTCTGGGATCGGGCGCGCAGCAGCCGATAGTCTGGTGCTCGCAAGCGGTGCCGTCCGAGTCGGAAGAGGTTGCGGACCACACCCTGCACGGCCAAGAATCGTTGAGCCTGTCCCGCTGACTTGAACCGCCGCATCTGCCGTTCCCGTTGTCGAGTCGGCTGATGCGAGACCTCTGCTCGGTTGTTCGCGTAGCGCGCGGTGACATGCTCGACCGAGGGCATCACGGCTCGGTGCGCGGCACGGTAGCTGCGAAGCTTGTCGGTGATCAGCCACCGAGGCTCGCTGCCTTGCCCCTTCATCAACTTGCGGAAGAACCGCCTGGCAGCGTGGGCGTCGCGCTGTCGTTGGACCAGAATGTCGATCACGTCGCCATCCTGATCGACGGCACGTCAGAGGTAGTGGCGCTCCCCGCGGACCGTTACGAATACCTCATCTAGGAACCACGTGTCGCCCAAACGTCCCTGGCGCCGACGCAGTTTCCGGGCGTAGTCGGGACCGAACTTCCCACACCACCGCCGAATCGTCTCGTAGGTGACCTCGACGCCGCGCTCGGCCAGGAGATCCTCGACGTCTCGGAGGCTCAGGCCGAACCGGTGGTAGAGCCAGACGGCGTGGCTGATGATCTCGATTGGGAAACGGTGTCTGCGATAGCGGGCGGCGGCGTTGCTCATGGCCGCACTCTGCCAGCATCCCCGTTAAGTTGACAGTGCCATCTCTACGGTACTGTCAAGTTAAGTCGAAATCACCGAGAAACGCCCGATCCATGAGCCCCAATACCCATACGCAGCGGGCGCTTCACCTCGGCCCGGGAAGTCTGATCCGCTCAGAATCAAGTTAACTTGACAGTACCAAAGCTCTCCATAGTCGGGGTAACTTCAATCTACATGGTTGGGTTCTTGCCGCCTCCCGGGAGGCGACCGAGGCCAGCCCTCAGAGCAGCGCACTACTGCTTGGCCTGCCTGAAACGATTGAGGCGGATGTACACCCAGCCCTTCACGGACACCGAGCGGACCAGGCCGCTTCCGGACAGAAGCCCCGGCGCCGTTGTCTGGGAACGGACGCTGCCCTCGGAAACACCGCTGGAGAGACCGGGAGCCGGGGCGATCTCGACCAACTGGCCTGGTGCGAAGACCTCACGACCGCGGTCCAAGCGGATCCGCTGCTGTTCTCCTCCGTCCTCATCGTCGATGAAGAGCCACCCCTGGACCCTCCTCAGACTGACCACCACCTCTTTGCGCCCTGGCGATCCGCGCACACCTCCGCTACCGATGGGGGCACGGGGATCGGATCGACCGTCGCCGAAGAGATGCCCGTCGCTCCCGGGGGCGAGAAGCCTGAGCGTTCGCCCTCCGTCCTCTACGGCGAGGATTTCGCCCTCCACGTAGATTCGCAGGGCCGGGAAGTGCTCGGGTACTCCACTGGGTATTTCCTGAGCATCTTCCTGGGCCTCGGCCAAGGAGCCAGGCGGCAGCAAGAGCGAACCCGAGACCACGGCGAGGAGTCCAACCGTGCTCGCGACGCCACGAAACAACATCCTGAAAGTCATCGGCTACCTCGTGGTTCAGCGACGCGTTCAGTCGACGTTATTCGTACCTGCACCTGCTCCTCCACCCGTCGCCCAGCTACGCGATCGAGCAAGCGCACCCACAGGTGACCGGTACCGACTGGCATGGCTGTTGGCATTGTTGCCTCGACGAGAATCCGAGTGGTACCGGACTCGGCGTCGTGCAAGGTGTCTACGATGGCCAGGCGTTGAACGCTGTGAGCTTCCCCATCGGCGCTCGTGAGATCCATCGTCAGACCCACGACAGTCTGGCCAGTGGGAGGGTGCAGTTGCAGGTTCCAGGCCACCAGCAGCATGCGAACGGTAGCGCCGGACTCCACCACGGGCGCGGCGAGCGGCAACAACCGGCGTTCGCCGTAGACGAACGGGTCAAAGCCACCGCCGTCAGCCATCACCAGCGGTGCCGCCATGCCAGAGAGGATGAAGGGTCGGGCCACAGCCAAAGCTGCGGATGGCGCCGGCGACCAGAAACGTATCGTTCGACTACTCAACTGACCGATCTCCGCCTCGCGCAACAACAGACGCAGGCGTCCTTCGCCCGGCCTGGCCTGCACGAACTCGCCCAGCAGAAACCGTTGTTCAGCGATTGGCCCGCGCGCGCGCAGCTCTGCGACATCGATCGTTACGCCGCGCCTCGTCGCTCCGACGGGGCGCCCGCTCTCATCGAGCGAGAACGCGCCGAATTCGAGCTGGATCTGTTCGCTGCTGCGCTCGAGAGCCAATCGTTGAACCTCAGCGCCCGGCACCTCGACCAGAACCGCCACGCGCCCTTCGCCCCTTCCGGTAAGTGGGACCACCTGTGCCTGGAAATCAATCCCCCGACGTTCCACGTCGTCGTTCGTGAACTCCGCCAGCTGCAGCTGCCGCTGCGAGGGAGTCATCTGGCGATACTCAGGTGGGGGACTGAGCGTGGTCGGAGCAGATACAACGCGGGCGCCGGGACGGGTGACCTGCACGCTGACCTCAACGGTCGGAGGATCATTCGGCGACCTCCGATACCCGATCATGTAGAACGCCGCCGTCGTCTTCTCGATCGCCGCCAGCGGGACCGCGAAGTCATTGGCGTTCAGGTACAGGGTGCCGCCGGTGTCCAGGGCCAACGTGCTCAGCGACTGCCGCGTCGGACGGCCGACGACCGGCCCTAGCTCTGACGAGATCGGCGCCGCCAACCCGGCGGTGTCCACCGCGTGGATGACCGCGTCCGCCTGCCGGAACGCCTTTACCACCCTGCCCATGTCTTCTCGGACTCCACTGTCGCCGGACTGCATTTCGAGCGCCGCACTCGCATACCCTCCTGGGCTGACCGAGCGCAGATCGGCCCCCGCGGACAGCTCTTCCAGACTCAATCCGGTAAGCGCTCGATCGGCGAATCCGTGGGTGAACATCACGACGTGTTTCTTACCCTCCACCGCCTGTAGCATCTCCGCCATCTGGCGTAGCTGGTCAAGGTAGTTGGCCACGCCGGCCACGTACGCGCGGTATTCCATCGCCGGAATCTGGTCCCCGCTCCCAAGACTAGCCGCGGGATCGGCGCTGAAATTCTCCGCGGCGAAGTCCTCGACTTCCGACACGAGGGGAATCTGACCCGTCGCGTCGCGCAGCCCCAACGATTCGACGGCGGCCAGTGCCTGGCTGTGATCCGCTACGAACGGGCTGAGCAAGTTGATCCCCGTGCGCGTGATCGTCGCCACCGCCACCAGGTCGAGTCGATGCACGTCCTCCCGGATGAAACCCAGGGCTTCTTTGCGCGCTTCCAGCACCCACCGGCGACTCTTGTGCGGGCCATAGACTAGGTCGAAAAGCACGAGGAAGTGCCGCCGAGCCGCCACCGGGCGGCTAAGGTCCGGCGCCGCGGTCGGCGCCGCAGTCGTGGTGTCCGCAGCGACCGAGGGTCGCAAGTCGACCTCGTAGACGACCTGGGCTGGCCGCAGCTCACCGCCGACAGTGATTCCGAAGTCTTCTTTGCCAAGCCCCTGCAGGAACTCGCCATCAGGGCCAATCACGCTCACCTGCAGCTGGACCAACTGAACGGTGCTGCGAAACACCTGCGGTTGCTGACCGATTGCGGTCGCGCCGCCGAACACCGTGGGACCGCCGATCAAGCAGCAGAGCGCCGACGCACGCACGAACTGGCCTGCTAGACTGGACATCCTGCTCCAATAATCTGCCGACGGGACTTACGGTGCGGGGCGTGACCCATTCGCGAGATCGAACAGCTCACGCCCCTACGCCGAACTACTCTCAGCTGCGAGCTAGACGCCTTCGCAGAAGAAGAGACACATTTCCAGATCGAGTTCGGCTACCATCAGGCAATGTTGCAGCTGTGCCCCATGTGCTCCGCCTCCAAATTGGACCTGGCAGTCACCCTCGTCATTCTGCCACGCCAGGTAGCATGCATTCTCGCAGTCTTGTCCACCAGGTCCCGCCGCCATCGCAGTGTTCGCCCCAATGGCCGTAACCGCCAATAGTGCGAACACACAAGCATACCGCAGTCGACTATGCACCTTGCTAACTCCTTCGGTTTGGGTCGAGATAAGGGCCCGGCAATTGAGCCCTTCAGAAGGTCTACAGATAATCACGGGTGACGCAATGTCTGAGCGACTGCTCGTGCCGAATCCGCGCCACCACGTGCGGAACTAGCAACAAACGGGCGAAGGCTCTGCACCTGGCCCAACGACGAGCGCGCGAGCGGCCCGCGCAGGTGCACATCCGCGCGGCGGCGCAAGCGGCAAGAGTCCAGGACCGAGAGTGGCGGCCGTCACTCTGACGCTGCATGCGGGCAGACGCACAGCATGCCTCGCTTACCTGGCACGCACCGCGGGGCCGGCAACACTCTCCACGATAAGGCCAAGGTCTGTCTCTGACAGGGCTCCCTCTTCGGCACGGAGCACGCTCCCCCGGGGACCCAACACGAGAGTCGTGGGTACACCGCGCACGCCTATGTCGCGCGGCCAGGACACGTTGTCACCCCGAAGGAACTCCCAGCTCAGTTCATGCTCCTCACGGTACGCCGCCGTAGCCGCCGGTCCATCCAACGAAATCACCCGGAACTCGCCACGGGCCAGCTCGTCGGAAAGACGATTCCAAGCCTCGATATTTCGCTCGCACCCCGGACAGGTGGTCGTCATGAACGCGACTACAACTGGTCCATCCTCGGCAGCGGCGTACAGCGACTGGCGTTTGCCTGCGAGGGAGACCAGGTCAATGTCGGGGACCTTGGCTCCGGCACTGATAGTCGCGGGAGCGGTCCGCCGCGCCGCCAGCTCGTCCCGCATATCCCTGTTCTGGTCGACTAGGACCAGCATAACCGCCGCGGCGACGACAGTGGCCGAGAAGGCAAGGACCGTGGATGCCTGTGGCGGCCACAAAGAACGATCGGTCATTCGAATACCCTCTGTCCAGTTGTACGTGAAGAGGCGCGCCGGCCGTGGCCGCTCACGATTCATGAGCCTCATGCCCAGCACCCACGAGCGGGCTCCCCCGCGGAGGCTCGCCGCCGACAGCCGAGCGCTCGCACGCAAGAGCCTCACCAGCGCGTCTAGCACATCACAAACAACCACGACGGTGAGCGACACCACGTGACAAAGGTGCGCCAGTGCCTGCGCGACCATCGCTCAAGCGCGCTCACCCTCGTAAAAGGCACCTCACCGCGGTTATCTACGGTGTGCCCGTTTGGCGCCCGATTCTCCCGACGACAGTCCCCTAAGGTAGGAAGCCTGATGCCACCCGACCGCGACCCTTTCACCTACTACAGGCGACTCGCGCGACTGCGGCGCTGGACGCACCTCCATCTGGACCATCGCATTACGCGCGATGGAGCAGCCGACGTAGCCGGGATGTCCGCGGCTCACTTCAGCCGGTTCTTCGCACGCGCGACGGGCGAGTGCTTCTCATCTTGGCTGGCGCGGACCCGGATCCTAGAGGTCGAGAGGCTACTCACGTCGACGAACCTAAACATCGTCGAGTTGGCAGACGCGACGGGTTTTGGGTCACCGCGAACGGCACTGTCAACTTAACTGACCGGCACCCCGAGCCCGGGGAGTGCCGCGCCGGATAGGCAGCTTCTCAGGGCGCGGTGGCTTCCTGCCAGGCCGTCTGGGATCGGGCGCGAAGCAGCCGATAGTCGGGGGCTCGCAATCGATGCCGCCCGGGTCGGAAGGAGTTGAGGACCACACCTTGCACGACCAAGAAACGTTGAGCCTGTCCCGCTGACTTGAACCGCCTCATCTGCCGCTCCCGTTGTCGAGTCGGCTGATGCGAGACCTCTGCTCGGTTGTTCGCGTAGCGCGCGGTGACATGCTCGACCGAGGCCATCACGGCTCGGTGCGCGGCACTGTAGCTGCGCAGCTTGTCGGTGATCAGCCATCGAGGCTCGCT